>JAOZUU010000277.1 GCA_029938515.1 Desulfobacterales bacterium
CTCCGTATGGCCGCCAAAGCCGACCTCGCAGGACATGTCCGGTTTTTTAATTTCCCAGGGATTGCCGGGCTTCAACCACCTGTCGCTCACTTCTTTCTGCCAGCCATCTTTGATTTCCTGATCAAACATACCGAACTCATAACGAATACCGTATCCAATGGCTGGAATCTGCAAGGTCGCCAAAGAGTCCAGGTAACAGGCCGCCAGCCGCCCAAGCCCTCCGTTGCCCAAACCCGGCTCTTCCTCATGATCAAAGATGGCTTGAAGATCAAGACCGGCCTCCCCGGCGGCCTGGGCCACATCGTCAAAAAGACCCAGGCAGATCAAATTATTCGCCAGATGCGGCCCCATCAAAAATTCGGCGGACAAATAGCAGACGACCTTGCTCTCTTTGTCCAGCAGGGCCTCCACCGAGTTGATAAACAGATGCTGCATGCGATCCCGCACCGTGTGAGCAACGGCCAGATAATAATCATTCAAGCAGGCCGTCCGGGTGGTTTTTCCCTGTTCATAAAAAAGGTTATAGGCAAATGCCCGTTTGAGTTTATTGATGCGTTTGTCTTTGACTGCTGACGACTGTAAAGCCGTCCTTGCGGTTGGTTTTCCCTCACTCATTTTTATATTCTCCCGTTACAGTCCCTCTCAAGGTTTACGGTTACCAATCGATAATAAGCCGCTTTTGGAATGTGTCTGAACCACCCCATTCGGACCGGTAGCCACCATACCCGATTATGCGAAGGCGAACAAGGCCACCGGGTCGGTATCCAGATCAATGAAAACCGGCGATTGACATGAGGACGTCATTCATATAGAAACTTCAGGCAATCTAGGGAGCATACGCCCTCTATATGGCAAGAGGCATCCAAGCGCTAACAAGGAAACATTAATTGCAAATCATCCGCGAATGGTTTCGACGCCATTTCTCAGATCCTCAGGTCATTATCCTGTTCTTCATTCTGTTAGGCGGAACCGTGGCCATTTTAACCCTGGGTCAAATCATGGCGCCGGTACTGGCCAGCCTTGTGATCGCTTATCTGCTCGAAGGGCTGGTCGGCTTTCTGGAGCGCCGCCGTATTCCCAGATTGGCCGCTGTACTCATCGTTTTTTTAACGTTTATGACCTTTTTGTTCTTCCTGTTGCTCGGCCTGCTGCCAAAGCTCTCCTACCAGATCGGCCAGGTATTCGGCGAACTGCCATCAATGTTCGGGCGAGGGCAACAACAGCTCATGCATCTGCCGGAAAAATACCCGGAATTCATCTCCCAGGAGCAGGTCGTGGCCCTGGTTGGATTCCTGCAAACGGAACTCGGCCGTATGGGGCAAAGATTTTTTAGCTTTTCCGTTGCTTCGGTCCGCGGCCTGGTTACCTTCCTGGTCTATCTGGTATTGCTTCCGCTGATGGTATTCTTTTTTTTAAAAGACAAAAAATCCATCCTTCAATGGATAACGCGCTTCTTACCAGATAACCGCGACTTAACCGAGCATGTCTGGCGCAATGTGGATCGCCAGATCGGTAATTATATCCGCGGAAAATTCTGGGAGATCCTGATTATCTGGGTGACCAGCTACCTGGTCTTTTACCTTTTGGATCTACGGTATGCAATGTTAATGGGGTTACTCGTGGGCTTATCCGTACTCGTGCCCTATATCGGGGTAACGGTCACAACACTTCCGGTGGCCCTCATGGGTTTTTTTCAATGGGGATTTTCGTCGGAACTGCTGACCCTGCTCATCGCCTACGGTATCATCCAGCTTTTGGACGGTAATCTGCTGGCGCCCCTGTTGCTGTCCGAAGTCGTGCACCTTCACCCCGTGGCTATCATCACGGCGGTGTTGATTTTCGGCGGAATCTGGGGATTTTGGGGGGTCTTTTTTGCCATCCCCCTGGCCACCCTCGTTGAGGCGGTGATAAAATCCTGGCCCAGTATCAACAACAAAAGCGATAGCCTGGACGCATCATGAAGGATCCAATAAAAAACAATTACAAAAAAACTTGAACAGCGCGGAATCACGGTCATCCGGGACATTCTTCGCCCGGGTCACACACCGTATTTTGCAAACATATGCCGATAGCGGCGGATTGTTCAATAACGCCCGTCAGGATTAGGAGACAAGTAAAAAGGACAAACAAGATGTTCAATTTGTTTTTACTTGACGACTTAGGGGGAGGGAAATCACCATGCACGGACAAAAGAAACAACCAGGCCTGATCTTTCTCATTGTATTTCTGGCCATTACGCCGCTGGTATACTGCGAACGGGTATGCGGTGAATCGGATTTGACCCAGCAGGGTATCGCCTTTTTAAAGGCGCAGCGCTTTGATGAGGCCATCAACGTATTTTCGAGAGTGATCAAGGCTGATCCCGGCAATGCCAAAGCTGTTTATTACCGTGGCATGGCCCGGTACTACAAAGGTGACCTCGACCCGGCCATTGCCGACTATACCATCGCTCTAAAAAAGGATCCCGGAATTATAGATGCGTATACCAGCCGAGGGGTCGCATTTTTTCGCAAGGGTGATTATCAGCGTGCACAAAAAGACCTGGATCTTATCCTGAAAAAAAATCCCGACAACGCCAATGCCATCAACCAGAAGGCCTGGATGCTGGCCGTTTGTCCGGACCCGCGTTACCGGGATGGTAAAAAGGCCCTGGAATTATCCAAAAGAGCGATCAATATCAAGACAACCCCGAATTACCTGGACACCCTGGCGGCTGTTTACGCCGAAAACGGACAATATCAGGAAGCCGCCAGGGTTCAACGAAAAGTCATCGCCTTGCTGACCCAGGAAGAACGGCTCGACCGGCTCGACATTTACCTCGAACGGCTGAAAAAATATGAGGCGGGTGAGCCTTGGCGTGAAGATAACGAGCGTATCGACACGCCCGAAACGGAAATACCTGAGTTGGAAACACTTGAACCGGAAACTTCCGAAACGGTTGAAAAGAAAACCGCTCCCCCATCCCCTTCCCCTAAAAAAACAGCCGTCGCGGCCGCCCCCGTGGTCACGCAGACCCAAAAGCCGGTTGAGAAAAAAGCCGAGTCCGCTTCCCAGCCGAAACCCGTCGCTCCCCCGACCATTTCCGGCATGTATCCCTATACGATTTTTATATCCACCTACCAGGATCCCAAGGTTACCAAAAACAAGGTGCTCAACCTAAGAAAAAACGGAGACCCGGCCTTTGTTTCCCACTCGTATTTCAAAGATTCCGGTCACTGGTATCAGATCTTTTTCGGCTGGTATAAAAGCATCGCCGATGCCAACACCGCCGCCGAAAAATTACAAAAACGGAACTTTCGAAAAACAATCGTCGTGAAAAAACCGTATGCCGTTCAGGCAGGCATCTTCTCGTCCAAGGCAACATTGAAAAAGATGGAAACCGGTTTGACCGCCCTGAATTACCCCGCCTACCAGATACCGGACACAAACGAGCCCGGAAAGATCCGGTTGCTGATCGGAGCCTATTCCACGGAAATCGTGCCGGACAAGTTGATTGAGACCCTGACAACCGCCGGATTTGAGCCGAAGGTGGTGCGTCGCTAATAAACGATTTGATGATGACAGGCTGGCAAGGCAAATTGTGGGGTTGTGTTATAGATGCGCTACGACCTGCTCTTAAAACAGGTTTATGGTTGCTGTCTATCACTGTTCCGGTTTCCTTCGCCGTGCTTTTGTTGAAAGTATCCGGCGGATTGGCCGTCATGGCTCAATTTTTTAAACCTGTATTTTCGTTGCTCGGGCTTCCTGGCGAAGCGGCGATAGTCTTTGCTACCGCTTGCTTCCTGAATATCTACTCCTGCATTGCCGTTATCGAGACACTAGGGTTGACTGGCCGCACGGTTACCATCCTTGCACTCATGTGTCTGATCTCACACAACCTTCCGGTAGAGAGTGCCGTCCAAAAAAAAACAGGCACATCGCTTATGCAAATGGTCTGCGTCCGCCTCTTCGCCAGCTTTGCTGGTGCCATGGCGCTTAATATGTTGCTTCCTGCCAATGCATATCAGACCGCAACCCTGGCCGTGGACAAAGTCCATGTTAGTGCCGGTTTCCAGGCGGAACTGACGAACTGGTTCATAGACATCTCTTATCTTTGTGGTAAAATCATGATCATTGTGACCCTTTTAATGATCCTCCAAAGAATTCTGGAAGAGTTTGGGGTCACGAAACTTCTTTCTCGGACACTGAAATATCCGCTGATGCTTTTGGGCGTACCGCATCAAGCCGCTTTTCTGTGGGTTGTGGCAAATACGCTTGGCTTGGCATATGGAGCGGGCATCATTGTTGATCATGTCAATCGTGGCCGTCTGTCTCGGGCTCATGCGGTTATTCTCAACTATCACATCGCCATTTCTCACTCCCTGCTTGAAGATACTTTCCTGTTTGTGGCTATTGGTGTTTCCGCCGGGTGGATTACCATTCCCCGTATAATCCTGGCCGCCATCATCGTTTGGCTGAAACGTTTTATCGACTGGATTTATGCATACAAGGCGCTGCACAATTGATTATTTTTAGTTGGCGTATCGAATTAATTGTAAAATCAAAGCGGTTGATAAGTAATGCTTTCAGTTGGTTATAAATAAGCTTGAAAAATATCATCAGTTGTGTATATAATTAAAGCATAATTGCAGGTGGAATC
>JAOZUU010000278.1:0-2076 GCA_029938515.1 Desulfobacterales bacterium
CGACTTCCTTGACCATCTGGGCACCCATGTTTTCAAACTTGTCTTCCAGCTCGATTTCCTTTGCAACCGTCACGCCATCCTTGGTCACCGTCGGGGAACCCCAGGACTTGTCCAGCACGACGTTCCGGCCTTTCGGCCCCAGGGTGACGACTACTGCATCGGCCAGGGTCTTGACGCCCTGCAGCATGGATTCACGGGCTTTCATATCATACTTAATCTCTTTAGCCATTTTTGTTCAACCTCCGTTTGTATCTTATAATTAAAAAATAACGTATAATAATGTAAGGATTATTCGATCACGCCCAGTACATCATCTTCACGCATGATCAGGTGCTCATCACCCTCGATTTTGACTTCCGTGCCGGAATATTTTCCGAACAGAATCCGGTCCCCGGCCTTCAACTCCACGGGAACACGCTTACCGTCGTCACCCACCTTACCGTTGCCGACAGCAACGACTTTACCCTCGGCGGGTTTTTCCTTGGCCGTATCCGGAATAATGATACCACCCTTGGTCTGGGTCTCTTCCTCAACGCGTTGAACTAAAATTCGATCCTGCAATGGTCTTAATTTCATTTGTCGACTTCTCCTTTTCTTTTTTTCTATTGTTTACTTAATTTTGTTCTGACAAATTCTAAGCGGTTGGTTCCGCCCCAAATCACACTTTTCCGAATGCCAACAATAATCATCCGATCTTAGTTGTAAAGAGATCGGAAGCTAAAATTTTATAAGGTTTGAATCGGCTTGTATGGAGAGTTGTCTGCCATTGCCGGCAGACACCGGATCCATGCCCTACGTATCGCTATCGACCTTGGATGTTTTTATATTATCGCTTGAGGGCGAAGAATCCTTCTTTTTTACCGGTGGTTTCGTTCCGGAGTCTTTTTTGCCGGCATAATCGGTAGCGTACCAGCCGGACCCCTTCAGATGAAAACTGCTGTGGGAAATGAGTTTGTGGAGTTTGCCGCCGCAACTTTTGCAACGGGAGAGCGGCTTGTCTGAAAATTTTTGGAGCGCTTCGGTGACATTGCCACAGTCCGGGCATTCATACTCATATATGGGCATTTACGTATCTCCTTTTTTAAAAGGTCTTGAATCGATCCTAATAATAATTAAGTATTTCGGGTTGTCAAGATCGACAAGGCGAAGTTTTATAACGATTCTTTTTGAGCCAGCAATTTATCGTGATAGGTGTGCCATTGATTGTAAAAGGCGAGGACCGGCGATAATCTGGAAATCCGGATATTTCCAAGAATATCATGGGTTTTTTTATGTACACGCATCTCTTCGTCCATTTTCTCATCTGCCGTGGCGACGAAATTCTGCATAAATTTAGTGAATCGCACAATATGGATCAATTCGTGGGTGACGATGTACAGGGAAAATGGATAAAGGTGAATATCGGGTGATTTTTTCAGTTTTTCTAAAATGGTATGGTCCTGGAAACAGATCTTATACAGATCATAGGAAGAAGAAGAAAGTGACGTATCCGTTCGCTGGGCCTTGTAGCGGATGATTTGAGCAAAGGGTCCATGGACCACTTCATCGGGAGCAAGCCCGGCCAGGGTCTTGATGTCGTATCTCCTTCGCAACCATTCACTGGCCGAAAGCTTATAGGCATTGCTGACCAGCTCTTCGGCCAGGCTGGCGGCATTGTTGACGATTTGGATCTGTTCCTGATCGAACGTATTTAATTGGCTCATCGACATCCCAATTAGGTTAAAAAATGATTTTTAAAGTAAATAATCGGGATGATAGAGGACAACGTCCCGATTGTCAAATTTCACCGGTTTCATTGATGATAACGTTGCCATAAAAAAAAAGATGGACAATGACCGGTGGGTGGTGGTAGAGTTATACGATTAATGATTGCGAATTATTCGGGAGGGGAGGTGATCGGTTGGGTAGTGTGATTAAAAAACGGCGGAAAAAAATGCGTAAACATAAGCATCGCAAGTTACTTGCACGAACACGTCATCAGAGAAGAAAGGGTAAATAATGGGGCCTGGATTCTTTTCTGCAGAAAAAAAAGCACCGTCACTCGAATTATCAAATGAACGGTGCTTTTTTATTTGG
>JAOZUU010000278.1:2176-4631 GCA_029938515.1 Desulfobacterales bacterium
CGGGTATCCTTTTAAATATTGTAAAAATTGTGAATCGGTGGACAGGATCACCTGGCTGTCTTTATCGAGGGTTTTATTGTAAACCTCGAGGGTCTTGGTGAACGAATAAAACCCAGGGTCTACACCGAAGGCCCGGGCCAGGAGCAGGGTAACCTCGGCATCCGCTTTTCCCTTGATTTCCTGGGCTGTTTTGTACGCCTCGGAGGTGATTCGCTTCAGATCTTTTTCTTTTTCACCACGAATTTCCAGGGCTTCCCCCACGCCCTCGGAGCGAAATTTTTCGGCAATCTGGTTCCGCTCGGCAATCATCCGGCCATAGACCGACTTTCGAACTTCTTCCACATAGTTGATTCGTTTCAGTTTGACGTCGACCAGCTCGATTCCGAATTTGGCCAGTTTGGGTTGGGCCTGTTTGAGGATCCCCTCGGTGATCTGCTTCCGCCCCGTGGCAATGTGAAAGTTATATGCTTTTCTGGTATCCTCCAATCCGACCTCGTAAGTATCCAGGGTACGGTTGGTCAACCGGACCGTTTCGATCAGTGAATAGGAGGTAATAAAGTTCCGTACCGCCGGGTCGATAATATCGTCCAGCCGGCTCTGGCCACTGAACTCGTTATTCACCGTCTGGAAAAACGCCACCGGATCGACGATCCGCCACCGGGCAAAGGGGTCGACCCAGATAAAGGTCTTGTCCAGGGTGGGCACCTGGCCCGGGTCACCGTCCCATTCCAACAGATATTTGGGAAAACGGTTCACCTGCTGAATAAGCGGGATCTTGAATTTCAGACCGGGGGCTTTTTTCGGTTCACCAACCACCCGGCCGAACTGGGTGACAACCACCTGTTCGGTTTCATCGACAATGTAAGCGGCATTGTAAGCGACGAAAGCGACAACAACCAGAAAAATCACTAAAATGTTTTTTGATTTCATCATTCCTTACCGATCTGTTTTCCAAGATTTAAAAGGGGCAGGAGGTTTTGCTGGTTCGAATCGACAATATATTTTTGTCCCATTTTCGGAAATAATTCCTGAATTGCTTCCAAATATAGACGTCGTTTGGTGACATCCTTGGCCTTGACGTACTCCTTGTAAAGGGCGGTGAAGCGGGTGGCATCTCCCTTGGCCCGGTTGACCTTGTCAAGCGCATACCCCTCGGCCATCTTGATCACCCGCTGGGCTTCACCCCGGGCGGTGGGGATGGCCTTGTTGTATTCTTCCTGGGCCTGATAGATCAACCTTTCCTTTTCCTGGACCGCCTGGTTGACTTCATTAAAAGAGGGCTGAACCGGACCGGGGACATTGGTTTTTTTCATTTCAATGGTGATGATTTCGAGCCCCGCCTCGGCCAGATCCATCTCTTCCTGGAGAACTTTTTTGGCCTCATCGGCGATTTCCCGACGTTTGCTGATGACTTCGTTAATACTCCGGTCACCGACCACCATACGCATGGCCGCTTCCGACATGTCCCTTAGCAGGCGTTTGACGTCCCGAACCATAAATAGATAGTTATACGGATCCTTAATCCGGTATTGCACAATCCATGGGACCAGGGCCACGTTCAGGTCACCGGTCAGCATCAGGGATACACTGTTTTCCGTATCGGTGGAAATGCTGGAACCGCTGCGCGACTGCATGGTTCGGAATCCGAACTCTTCTTTTTCAACGCGCCGGACTTTAACTTTAGTGACCTTCTCGATGCCGATGGGCAACTTGAAATTCAGCCCGGGTTGAGCCGTGCGGATAAATCTCCCAAATCGCTGGACCACGCCGACTTCATCGGTTCCCACGGTAAAGAAAGCCGATGTACCCAGAAAAATGGCGATAATGATGAGTATGAGGAAAGGACCACCCGGCAGGCGCATCTTTTTCAGTTTTTCAAGCATCTCATCCAGTTGAGGGGGTTTGAGGCCACCGCCACCGCTACCGCCACCACCCCGAAATTTTTGCTGTTCTTTCAGCTTTTCCCAATCCCAATTCATAGTATAGACCCTTATGGTACGAATTTATTCGAAACCTTAAAAATAACAGCATATATGGTAAGGGACACACCCGATGAAGTCAAGGAAAAAACCTGAAAAACAGCCATGCCGCTACCCAACTTGATACAAAGAGCAGTTTTATTTTAATTGTTGGTGCCCCCAAAGGGTTCCAGGGGACAAGGGTTCAAGGAAATGCTTGTCGGGTCCCGTCACTTGACCCCTTGACCCCTTGGACCCTTGAACCCAAGCCTTCGGCTTTAGCCGAAGGCGGTTGACTTGACGTTGAATGTTGGTTTTAGTAGCTTTGATCGAAATGAAGCGAACCCGGGTAAAATTGAAGCATCCCGTGCCCATCGGCAACCTTTTGGATGATGTCCTGAAATCATTTCGCCGTTATGACGACAGAGACCTGATTCGGGCCTGGGAACTATGGGAGGCGGTTGTTGGAATTGAAATAGCAACTCACACCCGGCCCG
>JAOZUU010000279.1 GCA_029938515.1 Desulfobacterales bacterium
CCGCTATTGAAATAACTGCCGATAACTGTCACGCTTTTCTTTGCTCCACTTCGGGCAGAAAGCAGGTTTTCCCTTCATAACCAGCTGAAAGCACGCATCGCATTTTGGACTGCATTTTAAAATCGATCGATCCTCTCCTTTTCTGGCCTTTTTCGGCCATTCCGGATCGACCCATAACATACGAGCCAATCCGATGAGATCAGCTTTCCGGTTGCTGAGAATCGATTCAGCCTTGGCAGGGGTTGATATTCTCCCGGCTGCTATGACCGGAACTCTGACTTCTTTTTTTACGGCATTGGCGAGGCTTGTCATGTAACCGGGTCTTTTGGATCTTTTGATGATTTCAGGTAGAAAAAATGACTCATAGGTTCCACCCATTGCAGAAATATAGGCAATGCCTTGTTCCTCCAAGGCTTTTGCCAACTCAATCGATTCACGTATATGAAGCCCGTCCGGCATCCATTCATCTGTTAGAAAACGATACCCGACGGGAAAGTCACCCACAGCATCTTTGACACGCTTCAACACTTCCAGGGGAAAAGTGATTCGCCTTTGAATAGTCCCGCCGTAATCATCGGTTCGTTTATTGGTTCTCGGTGATACAAACTGGGATAGCAGATATCCGGTACCACCGTGCAGCTCAACCAGGTCAAATCCTGCTCTTTTTGCGCGGACGGCGGCATTGGCGAACTGTTTCTGGATGGTGGTGATCTCCTGTTTTGTGAGTTCCCTGGGCACCCTTCCAAATGTTTCGACAGGCGACGGTGCAACAGGGTCAGGCACATGGGCGAATCGCCCGGCATGATTAATCTGAAGCGCTGCCCGACTCTTTTGGTCCTTGATAGTCTGGGCAAGTTTTTCAAGACCGGGTAGGTATCGATTGTGATCACATCGAATCGTGCGTGGAGATCCGCTTCCACCGGGCGTGACACTGGCATTTTCGACCACGACCATGGATGCACCGCTTTTGGCCATCTCTTCGTAATGATGCAGCATCAGCGGGGAAATCTTACCGCCCATGGTTGCATATCCCAGATACAGAGGTGCCATTGTAATTCTGTTTTTAAGTCTTAAACCCTTCATTACCATCGGTTTGAAAAGATTTGGATATACGCGTCTCTTCATTTGACATCTCCTTTCTGATTATGGCTATGGCTTTGTCATAAAAAGCCCTAAATTCACAATCATGATACTAAATTGCAAGTGCATAATCGACGGCAGCTTCTGCGTGTATGACCGTGGTATCAAAAACGGGTATCTGGCTGTCAACATTTTTAATGAGAAGGCCGATTTCCGTGCATCCCAATATGACGCCCTCGGCGCCCTTCTTTACCAGGCGATCGATGATCTCTGCATATTGGTCTCTCGATGCATCATTAACAATGCCCAGGCATAGCTCGTCGTAGATAACCTTGTGAATGATGTCCATTTCAGCAGCCGATGGAATGATAACAGCCAGCCCATGATCTCGAACCAGCTTTCCTTTGTAAAAATCCTCCATCATCGTGAACCGGGTTCCCAAAAGCGCTATCTTTTGAATGCCTTCCGCCTTTATCTTTTTCGCTGTAGGATCCGCAATATGCAATAACGGCATCCGAACATGTTGTTGAACGAAATCAGCCACCTTGTGCATGGTATTGGTACAAATGATGAAAAAATCCGCCCCGCCTTTCTCGACATTCTCTGCCGCAGCGGCCATCAATCGTCCGGCTTCATCCCATTTATTCTGGTGTTGAAGTGTTTCGATCTCATGAAAATCCACTGAAAGCATAACGCATTTCGCCGAATGCAATCCCCCGAGTCTTTCCTTTACCTTCTGGTTGACGATCCGATAATATTCTGCAGTGGATTCCCAGCTCATACCGCCGATCATGCCAATGGTTTTCATGATGATTCCTGCAATCTCCTCAAATATACGGGTGATGACTTCCTTGACTTCTTCAGGATCGAGACTCTCCGACAGAGCGGTATATCCGGTAACCGTCTATCGGAATTCAGATATCGGAAATCGGTTGTATTGTCAAGACGGCATTTCTCTCCAACCTGCCTGAAATGTTAGGATTTTGGGCATAGGAGGCTTAACTGCACGAGTGTGGCTTTATCCACGTTTGCGCATCAATCGGCAAATCGGGCCGCAACTTGCCTGAAGTCGTCTTGAATCATTAGGAAAGCATTGACAATAGTTGGATCCAAATCCTTTCCGCCGCACTCTCTAATGTAGGCCACCGTATCTTCATGGGACATCGCGGCTTTGTAGAGACGCTCACTGATCAAGGCATCGTAAATATCGGCAATGGCCATGATGCGACCATATAGAGGAATGGCATCTCCCTTTAATCCGTTGGGATACCCGGATCCATCCCACTTTTCGTGATGAGTGTATGCGATGGTCCGGGCGATGGACAAAAAAGAATTTTGGCCCAGTTTGGCCTCGGCCTTATCAAATATCAACTTGCCGTATATCGTGTGGCGCTTCATTACCTCAAATTCTTCCTTTTTGAACTTGCCGGGGTTTTTTAAAATTGTATCGGGAATACCGACCTTGCCGACATCATGAAGTGGCGATGAGCGAAAAAGAAGTTCGATGGTCTCATCGTCTAAAAACGGTCGATATTTTTTATCTTTTTGTAAATATTCGGCCAGATGCTTAACGTAATGCTTAGTGCGCTTGACATGGTTCCCGGTTTCCGTATGTCGTGTTTCAATTACCGTGGCAATGGTTTCCAGAGTGATGGCTTGAACCATCGCCAGTTCCTGGGTCCGTTTCTTGGATAGACGTTCTTCTCGCCAAAATTTAAGAGCCGATAAAAAGGAAAAGTTCACCGTGAATATCGAGATGGGGATGAAAGGTGAAATGAAGATGCCCCGACTGTTAAGTAACCCACTTGACCCACCCCACAATCCTACGACACTGATGATAAACACCAATATACTCCATGCGGCCCGGCCATAGGCAAGTAAAACCGCAGAGAGGATTCCGACGATAGTGCCCAGAATAAGTTCGATTCCCCGCATCCACTGGGCCCGTTTAACAAAATCACCTTGAACCAAGTTATCCACAATTACGGCATGGACTTCGACACCGGGAAAAAGCGGATCGAAGGGTGTGGCATGAAAATCCTTAAGACCCGTGGCAGTGGTGCCTATAAAAACGATCCGATCTTCGATGTCCTTTCTTAAAACCCGACCGGTTAAAATTTTAGCCGCCGAAATATGCGGAAACGTATTTTCCGGACCTCGAAACCGGATCAACAGGTTTCCCTTTTCATCCAGAGGGATCACGCGATTGTCAAGCGCTATCGACTCGATTCTACCCCTGTTCATCCGGAGGAGGATCTGTTCATTGCCAAAAGCCTTTAACATGGCAGCTAGGGCGAGACTCGGATAGATTTTACCATTATAGGCCATGAGTAGTGGCAGGCGTCGCAGGGCGCCATCCCGGTCAGTGGTAGCATTGAGAAACCCTGAATGCGTAACTGCCTGGGATAAGGGGCTAATGTTGCACACGGCACCTCGGGGGGTGAGTGGGAAAATCTGAGAACCAATCCCACTTTTCGGATGGATGACAAAAACCGGAGCGGGATGAAGCTGGCAACCGGAAGTATGGGGAGTTTGCGGATCAAAGGTGAATTTATATCCGAGCACAAACGGTCCCTTTGATAGGGTTTTCGATAAAAATGCATCATTGTCTTTTAGATCTTCCGGCACATTCGGCATACTTATGCGGATTTTAAAATCGTGTTCGATCTGATTCCGCAGTTGATCCAGGGAGGTTCGATCAGGTTCAGGAAAAATCATGTCCAGGGCAATACTGCGCGCGCCGAGGGTCCTTATCATTTCCAGCAGTCGGGCGATTCGGTAGCGTGGCCAGGGCCATTGGCCAAACCGGTCCAAGCTCTCATCATCGATATCGACAATCACCGGAAGGCTGGAAGGTGCTGTGTGAGAAATAGATCTCAGTAAAGTATCGTATATACGGTTATTCGCCGTTTCCAGCAGATCCGGTTGAAAAAAGAAGTAAACACTCAGAAGGGTTGCCAGCCCCAGACCGGATAATAGAACGGATATGTGCCCTGAATACGAGACGTTTGTCACACGCTTCTTTTTGCCCACTTTCGTTGTCATGCTGAAAATTTAATCTTCGAATGAGATGTGATGGTGCCTTCGACCTATTTTACAAACACCTCCGCACGGCGATTTTTCGGCTCGCCGACACCATCAGGGGTCGATATAAGCAAATCCGTTTCACCAAGGGAGATGGCTTCAATCCGGTCGGTATCGATGCCTTGATCGACGAGTATCTGTTTAACGGTTTTCGCACGTTGCAAACCGAGTTCCCAGTTTTCCGGTGCCGGGCCCATCGAATCCGCATGCCCGATGATTCGCACATCACAATGTTCCCATTCTTTCACCGTAACGATTATTTCTGGCAACAGGGCTTGAGATGTTTCGATGAGTATCGTGGTGCCGAATTCAAATTGCAGGCTAAATCGTATCGCTGGCTGAGGTGTGGCGTTTATTGCGCTCATGAAGGTTTCCTGGACGTATTTATCAGATACGGGCTTAGGGGGAGCAGGCGCCGTATCGGCACCCTTGACCTTTACGCCCGTACCAGCCGAGGTGACGAT
>JAOZUU010000280.1 GCA_029938515.1 Desulfobacterales bacterium
GTCAAAGCGTTGAAAATACAACTGTTTGTTAATTCAACCTACAAAGATGGGCTAACAAAGATTTTCAATCGTGCTGTCGACATGAGGTTAATCCTTCTCTGGCACAATGGATTCAACCACTCTGCAAAAGTTGCTTTCTATTTGTTCCTTAAGGTCGGACTGTATCTCGTAAACATCGGTCAACTCCGCAAAAGCCCAGCGGCCATAATCGCCCAAGTGATTGACACCGGGAATCCAGTAGGTCTCCATGGTTTCTTTTTTGGCATTGGCGTCTTCACCGCGAAAGCCCTTGATTTCAACGATGAGATGGAGGAGATCGTCAGCGCCGTGGCCGTCGTCGATGAGGACAATAAAATCGGGAATATAGCGGTGTGTGACGGAACCCATGCGGTAGGGGACTTCAAAGCACAGTCCCTGGTTTTTGACATAGGCTCTCACATTGGGGTGGGATTCCACCACGCGGCACAGCTCACCTTCCCAGTCGCTATCCAAAATCGCCCAATTGATATGGCAGCGGCGCGAATCGGTCTGCCAGCGGCGGGTTTTGGAGGTGTGGAAATTAACGTGCATGGTGGAACCCACCGGATTGTAGGGGTCGAGGATAGCCCGCACTGGGCGGTCTTTTTCGATCTCGGCACGGGTGATGGCGGCTGCGATCTTTTCACTGGCCATGTCCGCGATCATCTTGTATTTGAGCTGGGCCGGATAGGTGCCGGATTTGCAGATCAGGTAATGGTCGATCCATTGGCGACAGATTCGTTTAAGCTGACCAAAGAGATGATTCTGCGGCTGGCCATCCTTGTCGCAATATTTGGTTTTCAGAAGGTGGGTGGTCAACTCAAACACCACCTGGGAGGGGCGCACATCAGCGGTGTGCTTCAAGGTGAGATCGACCTGCTCTCCGATGATGCCCGAATTCAGGGTTTCGGTGGCGCCGATCAGCTGGCTGGTCAGTTCCAGGGTGGATCCATCGGTGAATTTAGCTTGCAGCCTTTCCTGGGCGGGCTCGGTGCGATAACCGGCCACCCTTGGGAAACGGATTTCCAGGGCGGAGCGTTCGGGATTGATGGCATGAACGTGAATGGTTTTGGTCGGGGGCTGCGGTGGTGCCACCACCGGTTTAGCGGTGAAATCAAAGGGAATGCCTAACACATCAGCGTATTCAACATTGAACACCCCTTCGTTGTTCAGCTTGTAGGACTGGCGGCGCAGGGCACGGCCGATCACCTGCTCGCACAATAACTGGGTACCGAAAGCGCGCACCCCCAATACATGGGTGACATTGTTGGCGTCCCACCCTTCGGTGAGCATGGAGACCGACACCACGCAACGGATGGACTCGCCCAACTGGCCGGGCTTGCCCACGGTGTTCATCACTTCGCGCAGCAGCATTTCATCGGTGATATTTTCAGCCTCTTTGTGATCCCCCCGCTGTCTCATCTCCCGCTTAAAACGCTCAATTTCATCGGCGGCCATGGTGCGAAAATTTTTATCCAGCCCCTCGCCCGATTCCAACTGCTGGCTGTCAATGAGGAGGGTATTGGGGCGGGGGTAAGGGTTACCGTTGTCGTCAAAGTTCCGAAACAGCTCAAACCTGCCGTTGACAGTTTGCTCTGAACCATCCTCGAAGGTTTTGACGTACCCCGCAATGTAGTCGTGGACAAGCTTGGAAGTGGCAGTGTTGTTGCAAACGACGATGAAACAGGGCGGCTCCTGGATGTCGGCCTTTTTCCATAGTGCGGCGGTTTCTTCGTAATGGCCGTAAAGTGCATCCAGGGCCAAGATGAGTGGTGTGGGTAGAGCGGATGGATCCAGCTTACCGCCCTTGGCCCGGCCTTTCTTGGGCATATCTTTTTTAATGTGTTCCCACAGGTCACGGAACATAGGGGTGTCGCCGCCGGGCACGTTATCGGCAATGGGTACCCGGGGCAGCTTGACAATGCCGCATTCGATGGCGTCCATCAGCGAAAAATCGCTCATAGTCCAGGGGAATAGGGTCCCTTCGGCGTAGCCGGAACCGCTGAGAAAAAAGGGCGTGGCGGAAAGATCAATCACGCGCCGGATGCCGATTTTGCGATTCACCGCTTCAAGGCCGGTGATCCACACCCTGGCTGCCTCGGCATTGCTTTTGGCCTCTTTAAGATCGTCACCGGTTTTTTTACCCTCTTCGGAATCACCTGGTTTTTCGCGGTAACAGTGATGCGCCTCGTCGTTGATGGCCAGGATATTTTTCATCCCCATCAACTCGGGCATGACCCGCTGCATCATCTGGCCTTCGGTTTCCATGGTGTTCAATGCCTGGCCGCGTCCCTGCAACAGAGAGCGGCTGCCTTTGGCCAGTTTAATCCGCTCCCGCAGCTTAAAGGCGTGGTAATTGGTGATGACGATCTTGATGCGTTCAAGCTCGGGCAACATGTCCGTAGGCACCAGTTCACGGCTTTGATAATAGCTGTTCGGGTCGTTGGGTTGAAGCACCCGAAGGCGATCGCGAATGGTTAGACCGGGGGAAACCACCAAGAATCCGCGAGTGAATTTTTTACTGTGGGGCCGCCGCACCTTATTGATCGTCTGCCAGGCAATGAGCATCGCCATGACGGTGGTTTTGCCCGCGCCGGTAGCCAGCTTCAATGCGAGTCGATTGAGTTCCGGGTTGGCGTCGTTGCTGGCATTGTCAAGGTGCCCTAAAAACCCTTTAGCCTCCTTGCCCGAATTGGGGGCAACCTCGGTGAGCCAGATGAGCGTCTCAACGGCCTCCACCTGGCAGAAAAAGGGGCGAATTCCTTGGAAGTTGTGATGGCGCCAATGGTTCAGGAGCCGGGCGGTTTCCGGGGTCACTCTCCAGTTGTTGGGATTCGATTCACTTCGCCAGATATCGACTTCGCGGCGGACTTGATTGATGATCCATGCGGTTTCTTCATATTGTTGTGCTTGAGTTGAAAGGCCTTTATCCTCAGTTGGGAATAATTCCTGCTGCTTGTGAGTTGATTTTCCCCGTTTTTTAGGTTTTGGAACCGGAGTAACAAATTTTGCACTCCGACGAGCCTTGACGATATGTTGCGTGGGCTGACCGTCATCATCCAACTCCCAATGCTGTGCCGGGTATTCATAAGGTGAGTTGAGAATGGGTTGGTCGAAAAATTGATCACTCATATTGAGCTGCTCTCCTCAGGGTGTTCATATTAAATCGAGTTCCAAAGTGACCGTATACAAACGTTTCCAGATCATCCCCTTGATTTTGTTCCTTAATCATAGTTACAGGTTAATGTATCATAAATTATAAATATGTAAAGAAAATCACTTTAAAATGAGTTCGTGAGGTTGAAATACTAAATGAAAACCCCAAATTATCATCCAGGTTGGAAACCAGAGATAAGTCTGACGTAGGTGGCCACGATGCCTTTCGATATTGCTAATCTTTAAATTCACTGGGGCGGAGTCGGTAACAGGCAAAATTTCCCTCGTGCAATGTAAATATTTTTTCTTTCGCGATCTTGAGAAAGTGTTCACGGTCATTCTTCGGCACCATGTTCTTGACTAACTTTTAAATGAGTCGAATCGCTGTACCATCCCTGACGAATACAGGAAGGTACCAGGGCCGGACCCCGGCTAACGATGACTGAAGATCAACGGGGTTTGTCATCCGTTTTCATCAGCAACTAAACTGTGGATGTAATGCCATGGGTGCCTAATATGTCTGTTAATCTATTATTATGGACGAATAGGGCTGAACAATGTACGTCAAGCTGATCGATCGACACCGTTCTTTTCATATATGTCTGAATATTTGCCCGTTCTTTCGAAGATTATTTCTGAACCAATTATCTTGTATATCAACAGCCAGTTTGGTTTGATATGGCATTCCCGCCGGCCTTTATAGCTTCCGATCAATTTATAATTTTTGTGTTTTACATCAAGGTGTGTTTCATTCACCAGCGTCTTGATACTTCGTTTGATTTTTTTAAGGGCCTTTCCCCGCTGTGTCATTTTTTTCAGGTCTTTTGCGAATCGCTTGGTATAGGCAGGGGCCAGCATTTATATTCCCAGTTTATCAAACATATCATCCGGGCTTTTACAGCGGATAAGCATTCTATTTGCATCCGTGTCTTTGAATACCTTTTCAGTGGTTTTGTTTGGGATCACAACATTGAACGGCAAGCCGTTCCGTAACTTTACCTGTCGATAAAACAGGTTGATTGCTTCAGTGGTTGTGAGGCCCATTTGTTTAAAAAGTTGTTCCACGTCTTCCTTCAAAGAAGGCTCAATTCTTGCTCTGACTGTCGCTGATTTTACCATAATTATATCCCTTTAGGGTAACGTAGTTCATATGGGCTACGTTGTCAACCTATGTAGCCCATATGGGCTCTTACCCTTCAATACCTTTAAAAAATGTCATTTTTTGATCAACTTCAAAGAAAGGGCAAGCACCCGGCAACGGTTGGACTGGTCGAGTCCCTGGCAGGGTTCATCCAGAATCAGCACTCCGGGAGATTTGACTATGGCCCGGGCGATAAAAATTTGGCCCAGCTCACCGGAAGAGAGATACAGAATTTCAACCAGACCGTTCCAGCGCCCTTATTCCGGACGAAACGGCCGACCGAGGGCTGCCGGGGCG
>JAOZUU010000281.1 GCA_029938515.1 Desulfobacterales bacterium
ACAAGGGCCAGTGCCAACCCAATGAATCGGCCCGAGGTTTTCGGTTTTATCCGTGTGGATCTGGTCACCGTATTTAAATGGGGGCGCCGCGGGTCAACCAGGCGAAGGTTATCTTCCCGAATTTCCTCTAAAATTGCCTTTTTAAGTGTTTTGCTGTTTGCTTTTTGCCCAAGCATGCCACCGATCCCGTAAGCTACCTGCCGGAAAGAATCCCGTAAAATTTTAATAATATGTTATTGATGTAAAATCAATGCAATTATAATGCCATCCGGTTTTGATACCAATCGGCTGTTTCCTGGATAAACTCTCTCTGGTGAGCCGGGTTGCTCATGCGATGATCGCCGTCCCTCTGGATGATCATTTTTTTCGGTTCAGTCGCAAGGGAGAAGATTTTGCGGCCATGGGAAACAGGAACGGTCTCATCGGCGTCCCCATGAAATATAAGCAGATTATCAACGACGGATATATTGCCGGTGATATCGAACTGTAGTTTTTTCCGGTAAAACGATGGAGGGAATTTTCCGGTATCTTCAGCGTTTCGTCCGGATGGTATAATAGAAGCGCTATTAACGGGCGCTGCTATGGTCACGATCGCCCTGGGCTTGATTTGCCCGGCGGTTGCCAGGCAGACGGTCCCGCCCATGCTGCTGCCGAACAACCCGAAACGGGAGCCCGGATCGGTCTCGGTCTGAATGAATTTTATGGCGGCCAGCAGGTCCCGGCTCCGGGCGGCCAGGGTCGTAACCACCTCGAAATTTCCATTGCTTTGCCCGCATCCGCGATGGTCGAAAGCAAAATACGAAATGCCCATGGCGATACATTTACGGGCCAGGGCCAATTGTTTTGGGGATGTGCGATCACTGAGCAATCCATGACAACCGATCACGATCCGGTTCGACCGCATGGGGGGGCGATAAAGCGTACCCATCAGCCGGAATTCATCGGCCATGAAATTAACTTCAGTGATTGTCATTTTCGAGATAGAAGGGGGCATTTTTCCAGGCACCGTAAAATATAAATACTTTGGGCCCCTTGCCGATTTGTTGAAGATCGTTTAAAATCGACGCTGTCGGAACGAATATTATCTTGCCATTATTTTTTTAAATGATCAAGATCAGGTGGAAGGATGACTATCAAAAAAGGCGAATTAATCGAAGCCACCATTACCGATCTGGCTTTCGGCGGACGCGGACTGGCCCGAATCGATGGAATGGCGGTGTTTGTGGATCCGGCCGTGCCCGGAGACCGGGTCAGGGCACGGATATTCAAAAAACGGAAGCGTTACGCCGAGGCCCGGGTGGTGGAACTTTTGGCACCATCAGTGGACCGAGTTCCCTGCCCATGCCCTTACAACGGCTGGTGTGGAGGATGCAAGAGCCAGTTTCTAAGTTATGACCGACAACTTGCCTACAAATGGCGCCATGTGGTTGATTCCCTGTCACATATCGGGGCGTTGGAAGATATCCCGGTCCATCCGGTTATCCCATCGGAAAAGATATTCGGCTATCGAAATAAGATGGAGTTTTCCTGTTCCGACCGCCGCTGGCTGTTGCCCGAGGAAATGAACATGGACCGGATTGATAACGGTTTTGCCCTGGGGTTGCACGTGCCGGGTACTTTTTACAAGGTGCTGGATATCGATGCCTGTCTCCTGATGCCGGATCTGGGGAACCAAATTCTCGGTACCGCTCGCGCATTTATGAAAAAATCCGATCAGCTGGCCTACGGATTGCGAAGCCATAAAGGCTTCTGGCGGTTTTTAATGCTGAGACACTCCGTGGCTAAAGATCAATGGATGGTGAACGTCGTTACCGCTGCCGAGAATCGGACGGCGGTGCAGCCCCTGGCGGATGCACTCCTGGCCGATTATCCTCAGGTGATCTCGGTGGTAAATAACGTCAATACTCGCAAAGCGGGCATTGCCCTGGGTGAATACGAAATTGTCCTGGGCGGTGATTCGATGATTACCGACCGTATCGGTGAACGGACGTTTTATATTTCGGCAAACTCGTTTTTTCAAACCAATACCCGGGGTGCCGCTGCCCTGTACCGGATCGTAGAAAACTTTGCGGCGCTTGACGGGGATGAAACCGTTGTGGACTTGTATTGCGGTACCGGAAGCATCGCCCTGACTCTGGCGGCTAAGGCCAGATCGGTAACCGGTTTTGAGATCAGCGAGTCCGCCGTCAATGATGCCGAAACGAACAGTCACTTAAACGGGATCGATAACTGCCGATTCATCCGCGGGGATATCCGGGACAAACTTCCAGGAATAGAGTTATCGCCGGACCTTATGATCATCGATCCGCCCCGGGCCGGTATGCACAAGGATGTCGTCAAACAAGTGCTGACTCTGACTCCGGAACGAGTCGTCTATGTTTCCTGTAATCCCGCTACCCTGGCCAGGGATCTTGACCTGATGCGGGAACAGTACGAAGTGAAAGAGATTCAGCCGGTGGATATGTTTCCCCATACCTGGCACATCGAAGCGGTGGCCAGACTCAAACATCGATAAAATCTGTTTTAAGCCTCTGGTCAGATTCAGGATCAGGGCACGTTCTACTGAGAATGGACATGACGGGGGCTTGAAATAGACTCGTAAGGAGACCATCACATGCAGGTGACGATGACATCGATCGGTGTTGTTCGGACTCAGGCGAAGACAGTGCCACGCCATTGCCGAATGTCTGACGTAGAAGGCGTTCTGGAAATTGAAAAGCAGTACGCAAGGGGGTTTGTAGATATTCAGCCCGGAGAGCGGATCGTTGTGATTTTCTGCTTTCACCAAAGCCCCGACTTTACATCGAAACTGTTAAAGCAGACGCCACCGCACCGGAACCGGGCCATGGGGGTGTTCAGTACCTGTTCGCCCCGACGTCCCAATCCCATCGGGATGTCGGTGCTGGAAGTTCTCGAAGTCCATGGACATTACCTTCGAGTCAGGGGACTGGACATGATCGATGGTACGCCTATACTGGATATTAAACCTTATATGGATATTCAGAAATAACCTTGTCCGTAGTAACGGTTATTCTGTTGACTTGACACCCGAATGTCGTTCGATTATCCACGGTAGAAAATGGAGTCGTTTCTGAAGATACCGAGGCATCAACCCCAGGTTGCAGGAACCGGTCACTCAACCCTGATCGAAAAAAGGAGTCCCATGAAAGTCAGCAGTGTATCCCGGATGCGAAGGTTGGATCAGACCGCCATTGAAACCTATGGCATTGTAGACGAACTGCTGATGGAAAATGCCGGACTGGCAGTATTCGAAGTCATTCGGAAGCGTATCGGTGTGCGTAAAAAGCGCTTTATTGTATTCAGCGGAGCGGGAAACAACGGTGGCGATGGGTTTGTGGTGGCCCGGAAGATTCATGCCGGTGGCGGTTCGGCCAGGGTGGTTTTGCTGGGAAACCCGGAAAAATATCGTGGGGCGGCGAAGCTGAACTGGGAAATTATCAACCACATACCGATTGAGATTCAGCCGTTTGAATCGGTAGATGAGGCTACATCCGGCCTATCGAATTGTGATGCCGTGGTGGATGCGATTTTCGGCACGGGCCTTACCCGGGAGGTTGGCGGCAAATATGCGGAGGTGATCCATTTAATCAACAACGCGGGTTGTCCGGTTATCAGCGTTGATATCCCCTCGGGTGTTGATGGTGATACCGGTCAAGTCATGGGGGTTGCCGTAAAAGCGGATGCGACCGTTACTTTCGGTCTTCCCAAATACGGCAACTTGCTTTACCCGGGGTTTGAGCTGGGTGGGCGGCTGTTTGTTACCCATATCTCTTTTCCCCCGGTGATGTATGCAACCGATGATATGAAGGTGGCGATCAACGGCTCTATTTCCTTGCCGCCCCGGGGCGTGGCCGGTCACAAGGGCTCTTTTGGCGATGCGTTGTTTATCGCCGGTGCATCCGGATATTATGGCGCTCCCTATTTTGCCGCCCATTCCTTCCTGAAGGCCGGCGGAGGGTACAGCCGACTGGCCTGCCCGTCCGGCATGGTTCCGGCCATTGCCGATAAAGGGAGAGAAATCGTTTTTATGCCTCAACAGGAGACATTAAAGGGTAATATCGCCCGGACCAATGAAACCGATTTGCTCGAGATGGCCGAAAAAGTGGATGTCGTCATTTTGGGGCCGGGCATTTCATTGGAAAAGGAAACCCGACAACTGGCCTGTGCGCTGGCTGCGGCCATTGAAAAGCCTTTAATCCTGGACGGGGATGGGATCACTGCCCTCTGCGAAGATCTTGATATCCTTCGGGACCGGAAGGCTTTCACTGTGTTGACACCTCACCCGGGAGAGATGTCCCGCATCACCGGTTTGACGGTGGCGGATATTGATAGGGATAAAATAAGTATTTTACAGCGTACGGCCCTTGATCTTTCCGCTATTGTCGTGCTGAAAGGAGCGCATTCATTAATCGGATTTCCCGATGAAAGGGTGTTCATTAATCTCAGCGGCAATGATGGCATGGCCACGGCCGGATCCGGTGATGTGCTCACCGGCACCATTGCCGCCATGCTCGGCCTTGGACTATCTCTGGAGAAAGCGGTACGCAAGGGTGTGTTTATTCACGGCCTGGCCGGAGATCTGGC
>JAOZUU010000282.1 GCA_029938515.1 Desulfobacterales bacterium
ATCGAACGTCGAATTGTCCCCTTCGTAATTCTGCGGTTCCTTGTTCGATATTCGATATTCAATGTTTTAGGGCGGTTACAAAAGCTCTCAGAAATCTCCCCGGTGTCAAGAGTATATAAAGGCCAGTTTGAAAAGTATGTTAGATGCAACTTCGTCAATGCTGGCCAATTCTCAAAAGCTGGCAAAATATTCATCCCTGTTGCCGGTGAAAGGCAAAGTATGGTATAAGTCAGGAAATTTCGACCGGATAATCGCTGTGGAACCTTCGCCAGGGTTCCCTGCGGAAAACCACAATTTAGGAGGTGTATTATGGCAGAGATAAACGTCGGAGACAAAGCCCCTGATTTCACGCTTCCCACCACCCTGGAAGACAAAATGTCGCTGAGCGACGTGCTTAAAGACAAAAAAGCCGTCCTCGTCTTTTACCTTTTTGATTTTGCCGGAGACCTGGAGGGCTTGTGAACGGGAGAGTGGTCTCGGTTCCGAGACCGCGCTGCTGAGATTCGGGGTCTGAACGCGGAGGTTATTGGCGTCAGCACGGATGGCCCCTTCTGCCACCAGGCATTTGCCGAAAAGGTGGGGTTCGATTTCCCCCTCTTGAGCGATTACAATAAAGAGGTCATCCCCCAGTATGGGGTTCAGTACGAAGACCTGGCCGGCTTCAAAGGCCTGGCCAAACGCGCCGTCTTCGTCATCGACCAGGACAGCACTGTAAAATATAAATGGGTGACGGATGACCCCGGGGTTCTGCCCGATCTGGATGAGGTCATTGCCGCGATTTAAAGGAGAATAATGGGAGAAAACAACAAATATAGTGCCTTAATTCTAGGGATATTTATCCTTATGGGTCTCTCATCGCTCGGTTATTTGCTTGGCAATGCCGCCATAAAATTCAAGGAGTATGAGCGCACGGTTACTGTGAAAGGACTGGCTGAACGCGAATATCCCGCCGATATTGTGATTTGGCCGGTTCAATTCACGGAAACAAATAATAATTTAGAGAGCTTATACGGCTCTATCGAGAACAGCACAAATAAGATCAAGGCCTTTCTTGAAAAACAAGGTATTCAACCGAGCGAAATTTCACTGTCATCCCCGGCAATCACGGACAAATCCGCACAACAATATGGCAATTCAGCACCCGCCGAATTCAGGTATACGGCTGTACAAACGGTAACTGTTTATTCCAAAAATATTGAAGCTGTCCGTTCAGTCATGAGTAACCTGGCCCAACTGGGGAAGCAGGGCATCGCATTTACGGGTGGAAACTACCAGTCAAAAACTGAGTATATCTTCACCCGGCTCAATGATATCAAACCTGAAATGATTGAAGAGGCTACGACAAAAGCAAGAGAGGTTGCTTTGAAGTTTTCGGAGGACTCTCGGAGCAAACTGGGTAAAATTAAACGGGCATCTCAGGGACAATTCAGTATTAATGCGAGAGATAAAAACAATCCCCATATTAAACGAATTCGGGTGGTATCGACAGTTGAATATTACCTGTCTGATTAAGGAGGCACTGTCATGAAACGAGCCGACATAGAGGCAACTCTTCGCAAGTGCCTGTTTTTTAAAGATATAAACAATAACAACGTGGAAAAAATCGCGGCTTTGTGTCATATGTCGGAATATAAAGCCGGCGCGTCCATATTTCAACAGGGCGACCTGGGTGAATACCTTTACGTCATTGTCGAGGGTTATGTAGAACTCGAACGCTCGGTGGCATTGACCGACCGAAAAGGCAGGGTCGTAATTGACAGGCTGGGCCGCAACCGGATGCTGGGTTGCTGGTCCACCCTCTTAAATCAGCCTCATATTGTGATGTCCTCGGCCATCTGTCAAAAACCAACCCAAGTAATCGTGTTCAAGGGAAACGATCTCAGACGGTTAATGGAGAAGGAAGCGAGCCTTGGATTCTACATGTGTGAAAGGCTTTGTTTCCTGCTCCGGGACAGGATCGAACATGCCTATGGCGCGCTGGAAAAGATCTAACAGGTAAAAGCCATGCTTGACCAGGACCGACTCACTGAGGAAAAGGAGATCGCCGAAGACATCCGCGTTGGCCTAATCCATTACGGTAAAGCGCGCGAAGATCTGATTCCGATTCTTCAAATGATCCAGGAAAAACATGCCTACCTGCCCCCTTTTGCGATCCAGTTGGTAGCCGGACATCTTGACCTCTCTCCCAGTGAAGTCTATGGCGTCGCGACCTTTTATAACCAATTCCGTTTTCATCCTCCGGGAAGAAATCCGATCAAAGTATGCCTGGGCACGGCCTGCCATGTCCGCGGGGGAGATATCATCATGGAAAATTTCGAGCGCAAATTGGAGATTAAAGAAGGCGAAACCAGTCCGGACCTGGAATTCAGCCTTGACCGCGTGGCCTGTGTGGGGTGTTGCGCCCTGGCACCGGTCGCCCTGGTAAAAGATACCCTTCATGGCCATATGGCCCCGAGCAAAGTAGAGGGCCTGATCCTGCAAATCGACATGGCGCGTGAAAAGCGGGAAAAAGAAAAAAAAGATTCAGATCATGCCGACGAATAACGACATGCCGCATCAACGGCTGAGAGATCTTCAGGATAAGGCCCAAAGGCGCAAAAGCGTTATTGATGATACCTCCGGGCCGAAGATTCAAATCGGCATGGCATCCTGCGGTATCGCCGCGGGTGCCCTCGAGACCAAGGCTGCTTTTGAAGAAGCGCTGACCGAGTATGGTATCGAAGCATCCATCCATACGGTGGGCTGTATCGGCCACTGCTATGCCGAGCCGGTGGTGATTATCGACCACCCGGATTCCGGATTCCCACCGATCTTTTATCCCGAAGTCACGGCCGGCAAAGCCAGAATGCTGGTCAACCAGTTTCTATCAAAAAACGATCCGCGCTTTGAGCACATCCTGGGCGCCATGGTTGAAAACGAAATGGTTCCATCGGTGTGGGATTTTTCGCGATTCAACCAAGAAAAACGGATCGTCACCGAAAAATGCGGTTATGTCGATCCGGAAAATATTTATGACTATATTGCCATGGACGGATACACGGCTTTGGCTTCGGCCCTTTCCATGCCCGCTGAAGCGATTATTAACGAAGTAAAAGCAGCCGGCCTGCGCGGCCGGGGAGGGGCCGGATTTCCCACCGGCAAGAAATGGGAACTGGCCAAAGCGGCACCCGGTAATAAAAAAATCGTTATCTGTAATGCCGATGAAGGGGACCCCGGCGCCTATATGGACCGGACCATTATTGAAAGCAATCCCCATCAGATCATCGAGGGGATGGCTGTTTGCGCGCTGGCCATCGGTGCGGATAAAGGCTATGTCTATATCCGGGCGGAATACCCGCTGGCGGTCCAGATCATCACCCGGGCCATCGATCAGGCTCGTGAAAAAGGCCTGCTCGGTCAGGATATTTTAGGGGGCGGTGCCGGCTTCGACATTGAGGTCTTTCAGGGCAGCGGGGCTTTTGTATGTGGCGAGGAAACAGCCCTGATCCGGTCCATCGAAGGGTATCGGGGGATGCCCCGTCACCGGCCGCCTTTTCCCGTTCACCAGGGTTTGTGGGATCGACCCACGGTGATTAATAACGTCAAAACGCTGGCGTCGATTCCACCGATCATCACCCGCGGGGCCGACTGGTTTCGCGGCATCGGCACACCGGACAGCCCCGGCACGGCAATTTTTTCAATTGTTGGCAATGTCACCCATCCCGGTCTGGTGGAAATCCCTATGGGGGTCACCCTGCGGACATTGATTTTCGATATCTGCGGCGGCATCCCCAATAAGAAGCAATTCAAGGCCGTTCAGATCGGCGGACCGTCGGGGGGGTGCTTGCCGGCCGATTTTCTCGATACGCCCATCGATTTCGATTCCTTGACCGATGCCGGCGCCATGATGGGGTCCGGCGGCATGGTGGTTATGGATGAAGATAATTGCATGGTGGACATCGCCCGGTATTTCCTCGATTTTACCCAGAATGAATCCTGCGGCAAGTGCACCTTCTGCCGTGTCGGTACCCGCCACCTGCGGGACATCCTTGAACGACTTACCAAAGGTGAAGGCGTTGCCGGTGACGACACACTGATTCAATCACTCTGCGAGGATATAAAAAAGGGATCCCTGTGTGGGCTGGGAAAGACCGCACCCAACCCGGTTCTCACTTCCCTGAAATACTTTCCGGAAGAATACGAAGCCCATATCGATAAGAAGCAGTGTCCGGGGAAGGTCTGCCGTCCATTGATCGCCTACTACATCGATCTGGACAAATGCGCGCGAGGCTGCGATGCCTGCGTGGGATGTTGCCCCACGGAAGCCGTCTTTACGACGAAAAACCGGAAAAAGGGGATCGACCTGGAGCTTTGCGTTAAATGCGGCGAATGTCAGGTGGCCTGCCCGCCGGATTACGATGCCGTTGTGCGGATTTCGCCACCGGAACTGGCACCCGTGGTGGAAAGAGCGTGATGGCGTCGTCAAAAGTCCCATCTACGGCGTTGTCGTGTTTTTTCAGACGCTCGGCATACCATGTGTATGGCCTCGCCCCTGAAAAAACACTACGCCTTGTATATGGAACTTTCTACTTAGCCATCAGCGTTATTTT
>JAOZUU010000012.1:0-8908 GCA_029938515.1 Desulfobacterales bacterium
CATCAAGATAAGAGTCATCGGGTGTGGACAATTCGATTCCCGGCCGCATCTCTTTGATTATCTCATCCAGCTCGGCCCCCATCACGGTCTCTTTTTCCAGCAGCAGTTCGGCCAGTTTGTGGAGTACATCCTTATTCTCCTGGAGCACTTTTCGAGCCTGCTGGTAGGCATTATCGATTAGCCGGGTGATTTCCTCATCGATTTTACGGGCCGTCTCTTCCGAATAGTCCCGATGCTGGGCAATCTCCCGGCCTAAAAAGATCTGCTCGTCGCCCTGATCGAAAGAAAGCAGTCCGAGATTTTCACTCATGCCCCAGTTACGGATCATTTTCTGGGCCAGGTCCGTGGCCTGTTTTATATCGGCGGCGGCACCGGTGCTGATCCGGTTGAATATAAGTTCTTCGGCCACCCGGCCGCCAAAGGCCACCGCCAGTTCGCTCTCCAACTGATCCTTGTATTTAAAATCCCGCTCCTCGGGCAAAAACCAGGTGATCCCGGCGGCCCGACCCCGGGGAACGATGGTGATTTTATTGATCGCTTCGGTGTTGGGTAAAAACCGGGCTACCAGGGCATGGCCACCCTCATGATAGGCCGTTGTTTTGCGGTCTTCGTCCCGGACCACCTTGGACTTACGCTCAAGACCCATGTAAATCTTGTCCTTGGCGTCCTCGAAATCGTCCATCTCCAATTTGTCCTTATTGCGCTTGGCGGCCATCAGGGCGGCTTCGTTGACCAGGTTTTCCAGGTCCGCCCCGGAGAACCCCGGCGTTCCCTTGGCCAGCACTTTGACATCAACCCCCTTGTCGATGGGGCTCTTTTTCATATAAACTTCAAGAATTTTACGCCGCCCACGAATATCCGGCATGGGAACGACGATCTGCCGATCGAATCGACCGGGTCGCAGCAGGGCCGGGTCGAGCACATCGGGCCGGTTGGTGGCCGAAATCAGAATGACCCCCTCGTTGGATTCGAACCCGTCCATTTCCACCAGTAACTGGTTCAAGGTCTGCTCACGTTCGTCGTGGCCGCCGCCCAATCCCGCGCCCCGATGGCGGCCGACAGCATCAATTTCGTCGATAAAAATGATACAGGGCGCATTTTTCTTTCCCTGGACAAACAGATCCCGAACCCGGGAAGCGCCCACACCGACAAACATTTCCACAAAATCCGACCCGCTGATACTGAAAAACGGCACATCGGCCTCTCCGGCGATGGCCCGTGCCAGAAGGGTCTTGCCCGTTCCGGGTGAACCCAACAGCAGGACCCCCTTGGGAATCCGTCCGCCCAGGCGCGTAAATCTTTTCGGATCTTTTAAAAAATCAACAATTTCACCCAGCTCTTCCTTGGCCTCGTCGATTCCGGCCACATCTTCAAAAGTGACCTTGTCCTGTTGATCGGACAACAGCCGCGCCCGGCTTTTGCCGAAAGAGAGGGCTTTACCCCCACCGGCCTGCATCTGTCGCATAAAGAAAATCCATACGCCGATCAGTATGATCATGGGAAACCAGGAAACGAGGACGGATACATACCAGGGGGACTCCGCCGGTGGTTTGGCCTTGATGATCACCCCTTTTTCCCGTAAAGTTTTTATCATATCGAGATCCTGGGGGGTGTATACCCGGTACCGATTGCGGTTGGTGTCGGTCACCAGAACTTCCTGCCCCTGGATAATCACCCCTTCGACCCGTTCGCCTTCGACCATGGTTAGAAACTCCGTGTAACTCAGGCTCGATTCGGATAGTTGCTGTTGATTGAAAAGATTATACAACATGATCATCAGCAGGGTGATCACCAGCCATAATGCCAGATTTTTATAAAATGGATTCAAAAAAAATTACCTCCATGAGAAATTAGATTCCACCTTGAACTTCAGGTTCGCTTATAACCTTTCAGATAATTAATCTCACAAGGCTATCGTAAGAAGGCTGTATTGTACGACCGATATTGCTGTGAAATTGATTTTCCGAACGTATATAGCTACCCCATATTAATCATCAATCATCTTTTCGCAAGCAAAACCTGTACCTTTAACGCATGACGGGTTCCAGGACCGATTTTAGCCCCATTGGCGATGCGATATCCGATAACCCATACGATCCGGTCTTCGCTGATCATGACGGGACACAAAGACCGCCTGCGGTGATCCTTTTCCCGGCCGGCTAAAAATTTACGAACCGATTGAGTGCCGCCAAGGCCCAGGGGTGAAAAGCGATCACCGGCTTTCCAGTTTCGGATAATCACGGGAAAGGTCAGTTTTTCCAAATCCAGGTAAGCGGCAGGATCGGCGGCATGAAATTTCAGTGGGAATTTCCCGGTATCTATAATGGAAAATGCCAATCGAAGGTCCACCTCGTCAATAATCAGCTCGCCGGGCGGGGTAAAATGATAGGTAAACAGCGGCTTCGTTCCCGGCGGTCCTTCTGGCGCGATGTGGCGCAATGATCCTTTCTCCCGGGAAAAGGCCAACGCTTTATCCGTCCGACTGACGCGGATGCGGTGCGGCAGATCAATGCTTTTCCATGACTGTCCTGCGGTTAATAAAGCCAGCACGGCCTCGATATTCCCAAATGATATCCTTCGCAGGTCTCCGGCCAGCAATTTTATGGCACGTCGAAACAAACGCCTTTGTACCGCCGGATCAAGATCGGCCACCGCCGGAATGGAAAAAATGATTTTGTTACGGGTGCGTTCGATAAGACAGGTATCGAAAATAGGGGCGAGGGTTTGTTCAATCCATCTGTCTTCGGAGCGAAAAACAGCGGCCATCTTATTCAGGCTATGGACCAGTCCGCGGTTATACTCAGCGGCCAGCGTCGGCAGCAGCTCGGACCGAATTCGGTTTCGAAGATACCTCCGATCGGCATTGGAGGCATCGATGACGTAATCGTGCTCTTCTCTGATCAGGTAATCCATAATCTGCCGCCGGGTTAAATCGATTAACGGACGAATAATTTTATTGTCCCGGACGGGCGGGATACCGGACAGTCCCGTGGGGCCGCTCCCGCGAAACAGATTCATCAGAACCAGCTCGGCATTGTCATTCATGTGGTGACCCAGGGCGATTTTATTGAATCCGTGCGCTTCCATAATCTCACTGAAAAAAGCATAGCGGACATGTCGGGCGGCGGTTTCCACAGACAGCCGATGGCGGCGGCGATAACAAAGAACATCCCTTCTTTCCGAGAATAACGCCAAATTGAGACGTTGGGCCAAAGCGGCTACAAAGTCGGCATCCCGATCCGAAGCCGCCCCTCGCAGGTCGTGATTCAGGTGGACAATCGCCAGGGTGAGATTAAAATCGGGCCCCATATCCATGAGCAAGTGCAACAGCGCCACCGAGTCCGGTCCTCCGGAAACCCCGACCAGCACCGCATCACCTGATTGTAGCATCCGATGAACAGCAATCGTCTGAATAACTATTTGACACAATGCATTCGATTGTTCACCCAAAAGGCCCCTCCCTAACATATTTTCTTTTGATCGTTCTAAAAAAAGTCTGAAATCTCTTTAAATCGTCATCCTGGGAAAGCCTGTCCTGGGTTCGATCCGGGAGCCGTAATCACGTGATTTTAATACGTTATGAAATATAGATCAGACCCGGCATGACGAATTCGGACTTTTTACGACGTCATCACTGTTCAGTATCACGTTTTCCTGAGTCAATCACTGAAAAAGCCGCGCCAATTTTTTTTCCTTGAAAAACCATGATATCCTATTATATTCTTCCTCTGGTTGTGCTAGGCGGGGAGCTAGCGGTGCCCTTTTCCCGAAAACCGCTTTATGCGGGGCTGAATCCCCCCTCAAGGATTATTTTTCGAAAATCGGATCCGGCCGACCGGTCACCGCGCAACAGGCACTCATGAACCTCGTCAGATCCGGAAGGAAGCAGCGATAAGTGATGGCGCCTGTGTCGCGGATCGATCCCGGTCATGCCTCGGACCCGTTCGCCGGAAACCATTCGACAGGGGGTGCACAACCGTTTTTTTTCTATCCCCAGCACTTTTCCCCCCAATGATATTAAGGATTTAATCCGAATCAGCCCCCACATTTTTTCGCTTCTGCATTTTGCTTGACAAACCTTTGGATAGCCTTATTTTTTGTCAAAAATTATTAGGAACAAAGCAGACAAAACAAGCTTGGAGCAAAGATATTTATGTCGACCAACGCACGGGCGCGCAATCAAAGTGAAAAAACATCCCCAGGACAGCCCACTGGCACGGATGAAACAACGTCCATCCCGGTCATCGATAAAAACGAACGACGAGATGTTGCCGACTCACCCGGGCCAATGGACCCTGAAACACCTGAAAAACCGGTTGATCCGATCGTTGAACTGGAAGAACAACTGGTGTCGGCCCAGGAGGAGGCAAAAGCATCTTACGATCGTTTTTTACGGGTAAGCGCTGAGTTCGACAATTATAAAAAACGGATCTCACGGGAAATATCCGATACAAGAAAGTATGCCAACGAAACGCTTCTAAAAGAGCTCCTGTCGGTTGTAGACAACCTGGAACGGGCGTTGACCGCTTCCAAGGAAGACGACGCTGCCACCAATAGTTTGATTGACGGGATTGAAATGACCCTTGGGGAATTACTGAAAATTTTTGAAAAGTTCGCCGTCAAGCCAGTTGAGGCCAGGGGAAAGCTATTTGATCCGACCTATCATCAGGCGATGGGACAGGAAAAAACCGACCAACATCCCGAAAACACAATTACCCAGGAACTCCAAAAGGGATATACCTGCCATGACCGACTCCTTCGTCCGGCCATGGTGATTCTGGCCAAGCCCGGCAGCGAAGACGAATAGTGACGGATTTAACCGGTATGATTCTAAACAAATGATCGTATTTATAAAAAAGAAGCAGATTAAAAAATACTTTAGGGAGGTTCAGAAAAATGAGTAAAATTATCGGAATCGATTTAGGCACAACCAATTCCTGCGTGGCGGTCATGGAAGGTGGAGATGCCAAAATCATCACCAACCCCGAGGGCGGGCGAACGACCCCTTCCATTGTCGCCGTCTCTGATAGTGGCGAACGCCTCGTTGGGCAGGTTGCCAAACGACAAGCTATTACCAACCCGGAAAATACGGTTTTCGGTGTAAAACGGCTGATTGGACGTAAATTCAAGTCGGCCGAAGTCCAGGGGGATATCAAGGTCCTCCCGTATCAGCTTGAGGGCGCATCCAACGGGGATGTACGCATCAAGATAAGGGATAAAAAATACAGCCCGGCCGAAATATCCGCTTTTATCCTGGGCAATATCAAAAAGACCGCCGAAGCGTATTTGGGCGAAACCGTGACCGATGCGGTCATCACCGTGCCGGCCTATTTCAATGACAGTCAGCGCCAGGCGACCAAAGATGCCGGCAAAATCGCCGGTCTCAACGTCCAGCGGATCATTAATGAGCCCACGGCCGCCTCTCTGGCATACGGCCTCGATAAAAAGAGCGAAGAAAAAATTGCCGTCTTCGATCTGGGCGGCGGCACGTTTGACATATCGATTCTCGAAATCGGGGAGGGCGTCTTCGAAGTCAAATCAACCAACGGAGATACGCATCTGGGGGGCGAGGATTTCGATTTGCGAATTATCGATTATCTGGCCAATGAGTTTAAAAAAGACCAGGGAATCGATCTTCGCAATGATAAGATGGCACTCCAGCGGTTGAAGGAAGCGGCCGAAAAGGCAAAAATGGAGCTATCCTCCTCCATGGAGACCGATATCAACCTGCCTTTTATTACCGCCGATTCTTCCGGTCCCAAGCATTTAAATATAAAAATTGGACGTGCCAAGCTCGAAGCACTGGTAAGTGATCTGCTCGACAAGATCGAAGCCCCCTGTAAAACCGCCTTAAAAGATGCAGGTTTTCCGACCAGTGATATCAAAGAGGTCGTATTGGTGGGTGGTATGACCCGGATGCCGGCGGTCCAGGACCGGGTGAAAAAGATATTCGGAAAAGAACCCAATAAAAGTGTCAATCCCGACGAAGTTGTGGCCCTTGGGGCCGCTATTCAGGGGGGGGTCCTGCAAGGTGATGTAAAAGATGTGCTCCTGTTGGATGTCACCCCGCTCTCTTTGGGTATTGAAACTCTGGGTGGTGTCATGACGCGGCTCATCGAAAAAAATACCACCATACCCACCAAGAAGAGCCAGATTTTTTCTACGGCAGCGGATAATCAGCCGGCCGTGTCGATCCATGTCCTCCAGGGCGAACGTGAAATGGCCGGCTATAATAAAACGCTGGGCCGGTTTGAATTAGTGGGCATCCCGCCGGCGCCCCGGGGCATTCCCCAGGTTGAGGTCTCCTTCGATATCGACGCCAACGGCATCGTGAATGTAGCGGCCAAGGATATGGCCACAGGCAAGGAGCAATCGATCCAGATTACCGCTTCAAGCGGGTTGTCTCAGGAAGAGATCGACACCGCCATCCGGGATGCCGAACAGCATGCCGAGGAAGATAAAAAGAAACGTGAATTGATCGACGCCCGCAATGCCGCCGATTCACTTATTTACACCACCGAAAAGTCGATCAAGGATCTCGGGGACAAGGTGGATGACGAGACCAAGGCCAAGGTAGAAACAGGCGTTGCCGATCTTAAAAAGGCCATGGAAGGCGAGGATGTCGAAGAGATGAAGCGTGCGAGTGAAGCTCTGAGTCAGACTTCCCATAAACTGGCCGAGGCCATGTATCAGCAGGCCGCCCAGACCGGAGAGGATCAGCAGCCTGGAGGAGATGCGGGGGCTGGCCAGACCGGGGCCGGTGGGGATACGGGTGCAGCTGCCGGTGCGGATGAAGACGTCGTCGATGCCGATTTTGAGGAAATCAAGGACGGTAAATAATTTCAGTTTCGCCGATTCCATAATCAACCCCGCAGTACCTTTCAGATGTGCCGCGGGGTTTTTATTTCATTTTGGAATCTGACCTACCTGCCGCCCGGCCTGCCGAACCCTCAGTGTAGGCAGGAGCCTAGTACAGACAAATATTTGGGCGAAAGAGGACGTTTTTCAAATATCTCATTCCGGCACCGTCCGTTCTTTTCCCTGTTTTGCACGGATAAAAAGTATAAATTAAACGGTGAGGCCGGCAATTAAAAATACGACCAGACCGTCCGGAAACGTAAATAAAACGGATGGATGGATGGCACACATATACACATACGGCCGCATGATCAAATTTACCCATACGGTCTTCGTGCTGCCGTTTGCACTGGTCACGGTGATTCTTGTCCAGCGACAGTATCCGCTTCGGCCAATCGACATTGGCTGGATTATTATAGCCATGATAGGTGCCCGGTCGACGGCCATGGGGTTTAACCGGGCGATCGACGCCCGCATGGACGGCAAAAACCCCCGAACCCGAATGCGGGAAATTCCATCCGGCCAAATCTCCACTACAGCTGTCTGGGCCTTTATAGCTCTTTCCGCGGGGCTTTTTCTATTGGCAGCCGCCATGCTTGGCCGGCGATGCTTTTTTCTGGCCATTCCGACCCTTGTGGTTTTGTGCTTCTATTCGTATACAAAACGATTCACCTGGTTATCTCACCTATTTTTAGGGTTTGCCATTTCCCTGGCGCCGTGGGGTGTCTGGGTTGCCCTTACTAAAACGTTTACCGGACCCATCTGGCTGTTATCGCTGGCATTGTTAACCTATGTTGCCGGTTTCGATATTCTCTACGCCTGCCAGGATATTGCATTCGATCGCAAGGAAGGTCTCTATTCTGTACCGGCGAGATTTGGTGTCCGGCCGGCGCTTAAAATTTCAACCATTCTGCATGGGGTTGCCTTTGCCGCTTTTGCCGCTATCCATCCGGTGTTTCAGATGAATGCGGCCTATCTGATCACCCTCATAATTATCGGATTACTGATGGTCATCGAACATCGAATCGTAAACCCCGATGATCTTTCCAGGATCAATGTGGCCTTTTTCCACATGAATAGCCTGATCTCCATGGTCCTGTTTCTGGGGGTTACCATGGATGAAATAATCAGGCGACTGACGTAATGGCCCGTCCGTTAATTAGAAGGCCCGCTTACCAAGTACGGCAGAGAATCTGAAAATGGTTAAGAATTTAAGGGAATTCATCGATGTGCTCGATGCAGCCGGAGAGCTGATCCGCGTAACCAAAGAAGTTGATCCGGTTTTAGAAATCAGCCGATTGACCGATCGTGAATCCAAAAAACCCCAGGGCGGTAAAGCGTTATTTTTTACCCATGTACGCGGATCCGGATTTCCTGTGGCCACCAATCTTTTCGGCAGTCCCGGGCGAATCCGAATGGCCCTGAATGTTGATGAACTGGATGATCTCGGCCATCGTGTTCAGAAGTATATTGATTTACACCCCCCGCGGTCATTTAAGGACATTCTGGGTCTTATTCCCCTGGTCACCGATGTCGTCAATTTTTTTCCCCGCTCATTTCGAAGTAAATGCCCGCCCTGTCAGGAAGTGGTCTACACCCACGGCGATGTTGATCTGGGTCGTCTACCCGTGCTCAAATGCTGGCCCAAGGACGCCGGCCGGTTTATTACCCTGCCGTTGGTGTTCACTCGGAGCCTGTCAACCGGCAAGCGGAATGTGGGCATGTACCGGATGCAAGTATTCGATAAAAATACCACCGGGATGCACTGGCACATTCACAAGGACGGGGCTCATTATTACGATGAGTATGCCCGCGCCGGCCGGCGGATGCCGGTAGCGGTCGCCATTGGTGCGGACCCGGCCACGGTTTACACAGCCACGGCACCCTTGCCCCGGGGCATGGACGAAATGGTTTTGGCCGGGTTTATCCGCCGGAAACCGGTGCGGCTGGCCCAATGTCTCACCATTGATCTGGCCGTCCCGGCGGAGGCCGAGTTTATTCTGGAAGGGTATGTTCAGCCCGGCGAGCTGCGCCGGGAAGGGCCCTTCGG
>JAOZUU010000012.1:9008-16004 GCA_029938515.1 Desulfobacterales bacterium
GTCTCCATCGACAAAGCCTATGCCGGACACGCCCAAAAAGTGATAAGCGGCCTGTGGGGTCAGGGACAGATGAGCTTTTGCAAGGCCATCGTGGTGGTGGATGCCGATATCGACCCTCAGGATCCCGGCCAGGTTCTTCGAACCCTGATCCGCCGACTCGACATCCGGTCGGATCTGGCCCACACGACCGGTATTCTGGATGTTTTGGATCATAGCTCGCCATTTCCAAATTTTGGTCATAAAATCGGCATTGATCTCACTGAGAGAGTAACCGGTGAGCCGCCCCGTTCCGAACCAAAATCATTACCCTGTCAACCCTTTTCCCGCTTATCGGCCGAATCGTTAAAAACGAGCGTAGATGGAATCGTCGCCCTTCGAGAATTAATGACCGAGCAACCCAATGGTCCGAACCAGCGGATTCGATTGATTGCGATAGCCATCACCAAATCCGACCATCGGGGCGGGCAGGCGTTTGCCGAGGAGATTTTGAATAACGGCGTGCTGGCTCCCCTTGATATCGTGATTTTATTCGACGCATCCATCGACCTTTACGATGAATCGCGACTCTTGTGGAAACTGTTCAATAATGTCGATCCCGGTCGAGATCTGTTCGTCCGTAACTCACAAATGGTCATTGATGCCTGCAATAAGGGACCCATGGATGGCCATCATCGCCAATGGCCCGATGAACTGACGTTTGATTGACGATTAATCCGTGGCGATATATTGAGCATGATGAACTTGGTATTCGGATAAAATCAAGTAACTATTATTTAACACAAATTAAGGGAGTACAATATGCCGCCAATCATATCGATTGTGGGTAAATCGAAATCCGGCAAAACCACCCTGCTTGAAAAATTAATCCCTGAACTGAAGCGCCGGGGATATCGAATTGGAACCATCAAGCACGCCCATCACGGATTTACCCTTGACTCGAAAGGAAAAGACAGTGCCCGTCACCGTGCCGCCGGAGCCGATGCCGTCATCGTTTCCGCACCGGAAACCATGGCCATGATCAAAAACCATGCCGATGAGTCCCTATCCAACCTGGCGACATATCTACAGGACATGGACCTGGTGATCGCAGAAGGCTTTAAAAGCGACGATCAACCCAAAATCGAGGTATGCCGGGCAGACAATCACAAATCCCCGATCCATCCCATTGTCAACCAATTGATCGCGTTTGTTTCCGATACGAACATCGATATGAGTGTGCCCAAATTCGGGCTGGAGGATATTGAGCACCTGACAGACTGGATTGAAAATCGGTATTTATAATTGTAACCAAAACCTGAAATCGAGCTCATTATCCCCAAGAACGTGAGAATACGATGATCCCTTAATACCGGGAAATATTTACAATACGGCATGGAAAAGCATGGACAACCATTTCAAAACCACGTATATAAAGGAAAAAACAAATGAAAGAAATTCTAACGGTACTGCTGGTTATCGGGGTCTGGGTATTTCTACAGGCCTATCTGTTGCCCAAACTGGGCGTTTCAACGTGAATGCGGGAATCCTGTCAGGTGACAGACAAGACGGAGAATGCCGACAAGTCCAAGGAAATCGTCAACTAAGAACAACAGCAATGATACTGAACTGGTCCAGGCTATCCAGTCCGGCCGGATTGACCTTTATCAAGAGCTCGTTTCGCGCTACGAACGCAAACTGTATAATTTTGGACTTCGAATGTGCCGGAATGCCAGTGATGCCGAGGATCTGGTTCAAGATACCTTTCTAAATGTATTTAAATACTTAAAGGGTTTTCGGCATGAAGCCAAATTTAAAAACTGGTTGTACAAAATTGCGGCCAGCGCCTGTATTAAAAAAAGACGCCGGCTGAAATACGCACCGGATCAAACCCTTTCACTAGAAGATTTTTTGCCCGGGGATGAAGCCGAAGTCGCCCGAGAGATTCCCCGGTGGACCACCATTCCGCTGGACCAGCTTTTAAATGAAGAATTGGCGGAGGTGCTGAGCGATACAATCCACACCTTGCCCGAAAAATATCGCATTGTGGCCATCCTAAGGGATGTTGAAGGTTTCTCAACTGCTGAAACGGCAAAAATCCTCGACATTACTCCGGCCAATGTGAAGGTCCGGCTCCATCGGGCCCGTCTTTTCCTCAGAGATAAATTGAAGAATTATTTCGAACATGATCACAACTACCCATCCACATAACGCTCGTTGCCTCGATCTGTTTAAAAAACTGTCCGAATATATTGACCAAGAACTGGATGCGGCCACTTGTCGACAAATCGAACAGCATGTTAAAAATTGCCCGCCTTGCCAGGCCTGCCTTGAAACCTTGAAAACAACCGCCGGCTTATGCCACCGGATCGAGGAAGCACCGGTACCGACAGGCCTCTCCGACCGTTTAAAAAAGATGATTAATGAATTGACGGTATAGACGACAACCCGGCTGGGTGGTTTACTCCCACCGGTTCGAACCCCCTTATCCTCCCTTTCCGGCCGTACCCGGATTTGACACAATGTGCCGTTTCAAATATAACCGGCTTGCGCTGAAGTATAAATTGTCTCCTGTGATCGATTTTATTCAAGAATGCCCGTCGTAACAGAAAGGATTTTCAATGTCGGATTATGCAACCTTAACCTATGATGGAAACACATACGAATTTCCCGTCATCACGGGTAGCGAGGGAGAAAAAGCCATCGATATATCGACCATGCGGGCAAAGTCGGGAATAATCACCATGGATTACGGATTTTCCAGTACCGGCAGTTGTAGCAGTACGATCACTTTCATGAACGGTGAGAAAGGGATCCTCCGGTATCGGGGTATCCCGGTGGAGCAACTGGCCGAACATGCAACTTTTAAAGAAACCGCTTACTTGCTCATCAACGGCCGTCTCCCTAATCGAAAAGAATTGACCCGTTTTTCCGTCATGTTGAATGACCATTCCCTGGTTCACGAAGACATGCAGGAGTTTTATAAAAGCTTTCCACGCATCTCGCACCCCATGGGGATCTTATCGTCCATGGTAAACGCGCTGAGAAGCTTTTATCCCGAGCTGGAAAAAACCGATGAGGAGATCAACATCACCATGACCCGGCTGCTGTCAAAGATCCGAACCATGGCGGCCATGGCGTACAAAATCTCCAGGGGACACAAGCTCGTCTATCCCCGACCGGATCTGAACTACTGCGCCAATTTTTTAAATATGATGTTCGATTCACCGGTAAGGCCTTACGACATTGACGAAGACCTGGTTCAGGCCCTGCGCGTCTTCTGGATCCTCCACGCCGATCACGAACAAAACTGTTCCACCACCGCCGTCCGGGTGGTCGGGAGCGGGCGCGTTAATCTATATGCTGCTATTTCGGCGGGTATTGCAGCCTTGTGGGGCCCGCTGCACGGCGGCGCCAATCAGGCCGTTATAGAAATGCTCAGCGAGATCGTCCGGGATGGCGGTAAAGTTCAAAAAGTAATTGAACGGGCCAAGGATCGCAACGATCCGTTTCGGTTGTTCGGTTTCGGTCACCGCGTGTATAAAACCTACGATCCGCGCGGCCAGATTATCAAGAAGATGGCCGACCGGCTGCTGGAAAAACGGCAAGTTTCCGACCCGTTGCTGGACACCGCCAAAGAGCTGGAAATCGCTGCCCGCAAAGACGACTACTTTATCGAAAACAACCTCTATCCCAATGTCGATTTCTACAGTGGAATCGTATTACGGTCTATCGGCATTCCAACCAACATGTTCACGGTTATGTTTGCCATCGGTCGATTACCCGGCTGGATTTCCCAGTGGAAAGAGAGTATCGACGATTCAAACTGGAAAATCACACGACCCCGTCAGATCTATACGGGTCCCACATGCACGGACTATACCCCCCTTGATAAACGACCGTAAAAAAGATTACCCGCCGGCTAACCCTGATTCAGCCCTCATCCCAAAACGTCGTTGACAATTTTGAGAGTATCTGTCAATATTAGTGTAATATTCTTTTAAATCGGTTACATCCTCCCGTCGCAAACAGGTTGATATTCTAAATAATACGAGATTGCAATACCATCATGGCCTCAATAAAAAAAATGAATTTCAATCACCTGGTCGGCCAGAAGGTGGGAACCGTGACACTTTTAAAAGAACTGGCCCGCGGCGGCATGGCCGTTATTTTTACCGCCTACCAGCAATCACTCAAACGCCAGATCGCGGTCAAAATTCTTCCCAAATCACTTCTGACCCCCGTGGCCGCCAAACTCTTCCAGCAGGAGGCCGAGTCCGCCGCTATCTTGGCACACCCGAATATCATCCCCATCTATGAGGTGGGCGAAACTGATGATTTCCTGTTTTTTACCATGCAGCTGGTCAAAGGGCAGACCCTGGCCGATTTAATCGATATGGCGGGGAGATCGCTTTTGTCATTTCGACGGGTGATGCCCGTGGATACCACCATTAATATCATTATCAGCATTCTCGAAGCTTTGGGATATGCCCACAGCGAAGACATCATTCATCGGGACATCAAACCAGCCAACATCATCATTGAATCTTACACGAAGCGGCCGATTGTCACCGATTTCGGTATTGCCACGGTTTCCCGAGGAGAAAACCTGACAGAGGGAGTGATTGCCGGGACCCCTGTTTATATGGCCCCGGAAGAGATCCTAAGGGGCAATGTGGATGCGCGTACGGATATCTACGCAACCGGTGTAGTGCTGTTTGAAATGCTGACCTCCTATCTCCCGCTGCCGACATTTAAGTCAACACGGGAATTACTGGAAATGAAACTGTCGCTGAAAGACCGTTTATTCACCAAAAAACCTTCTCAAATGAACCAGATGATCGATCCGGCCATGGATAACATCGTTTTTAAGGCCCTGACCTATGATCCCGATAACCGATATACCGATTGCCGGGAATTTATCAGAAGTCTGAAAACTTACCTTAATCGTGCCGTTTCAAATCGACTCAGAGGGTAAAAATGTCTGTTACAAAGATCTCCAAACAGGAAATAGATCGTTTCAGCCGGGTTATCGTTATGCTGTTTAACCGGGCCACCATGTATCAAACCGACCACCCCTATGTCCAACAAAGCATCGATGAACTTTATAAGCTTCTGGGACAATTGCTGCCGAAAGTTTCCCCGCTGGTTTTCATTATGAGCCGAGAACAACTGTTCGTTGATGAAGAACCGCTGGATCCCCGTATCATCGTTACCAAGATCGTCCAGCACTTTGGTAAAACCGGCATTCAGTCGATTTCATTTGAAAGTGGCCTGAAAAAGAACGATATCCGGGTCTTTTTGGATATATTCACGGCGCTTGATAAATATTCCGATTCGGATGCCATGAAAAATGCCCTCATCGCCCGGGGTGTCCGCCATGTTAAAATTAACCACGTCGTTTATATCAAAGCCACGGAAGACGATGAGCTCGTTTCACGTGACGCCCTCAAGGAAATGACCCTTGATATCTCCAAAGACAGCCAGCAAAAAACAAAAAAACAATTCATGGACCTGATTCTTGAAAGCGTCCTGGCCGAAGATTTTGAAAAAACCATGACCATCGACAACCTTTTGAAGAACCCCCAGGGACTTTCTCAAAAAATGATCGAGGCCGACCGGGCCGGTTTTCAGGAAAGCCAGGCGGAAGATCGACGCCCCGGTCCGGTGCTGATGCACCAGCTCGAGATGATCAATCAGGAGATCTCCGGCAATCAGTCCCAGATCAACGAAGACATGGCGACCGATCTGGTCACTGCCGTTTTTGAAATGAAAAATGAACTATTGGGAGGCATGCAGTCCCAAAAAGCGGATAACGTCACCTATTCGGATGAGACCGAGATCATCGCCAAGATCAACGAGGTCACCGATAATGTCGTTTTGCAGCTATCTAAAAAACATGATCTGGAAGGGGCATCTACCTCCAAATTTGGCCAATGGTTGGGCCGATGGGTTCCCGAAGACGAGTTGGATGAGATGGTTGATCGAATCAAAACGAATCTGGCCGACAAACCGATCGCCATCGAACATATTCTGAACAACCCTGCCGGTGTTTCCAAACAACTGGTCGAAGCCGACATTGCCGGATTTAACAAATCTGGTGAAAATAGAAGAAATCCCGGTTCAATACTCATGCAGCGACTGGATCTCGTCAAACAGGAGCTAGTGGATGAGGCTTTTCAGGACAGCGGTAGCAGCCTGTCGGATGTTGCGGCAGCGGTGCTTGAATTAAAAGAACAACTCCTGGCCGGGATGGAAAGCCAGAAAGCGTTGGGGACCGTCTATGTCCACGAAGATAAAATCCTCGATAGGGTAACCGACATCTCCGATGATGTGATTTTACAATTGGTCAAGGAAGAGTATCAGTCCGGCCAGCTTTCTCCAAAACGGTTGGCGCAAATCCTGCGTCGCTTGATCCCGGAAACCGACGAGCTTAAACGCCTCCTTCCGAAAATCAAAACGGTCTTGCTCCAGGCGGGGATGCCCCTTAAGGATTATCTGGAGATCGTTAAAACATTGGGCAAAGAACTTCAAAGTGAAGAGCTGGCCAAGGTATTTGAGGAAAGCGCCGAGCAGATCGGTATCGATGGTGAAAGCCTCGTGCAGGAGATCAAGAAAAATCCGGATCAGGCGGCGGAACTGATCTTTCTGGCTTCCGAAATCCGAAAGGGAACCGGGGATGAAAAAATAATGACCGATTTGTTGGTGGACTATGTTGAACGGCTGGGATCAAGCTTGAACCTCGATGTGGATAAAGATGACGAGGTGAAGGGTAAAGAGCATCTTAGACGCATCATCGGCAACATCGAGTCCGATATCGTCGGACGACTGAAAAACATGAACGTCAAGGATGATCTGATCGGTCGTCTGGAAGAAAGGCTCGAAAGCAGGATGGATCAGATCCTTGAAAAAGCCAAAGACGAATGGATCCAGTCCCCTTCCGATAAAAAAGACCAGGGTGATCCGTCTGAATTGAGTATCCTGAAGATCATGGAACAAAGTGTCTTCGAAAATGAAGAA
>JAOZUU010000283.1 GCA_029938515.1 Desulfobacterales bacterium
CCACAACATGCGTGTAGCCCTCCTCCACATAGCATCTGGCTTGGCTTATTGCCATATGTTGCGACCGGTTTGGTCGAAACCCATAGCTGTGTATCACGCCTCATATCCGATTCCTGTTCGTCAGCCCGCGTCTTTGCCTCCGGCTTCCTCAAGGGCTCCTTACGGAAGACACCTTCATGTCACGCCATAGCCTCCGGCAACGGCGGATGCCTTTGGCTATCTTTTGCCGTTATCTAGCTTTGAGCTGAACTAACTCCTTGATTTGCACCAAATTTCTGTTACTCTGTTGCCTATATATTTGACAACAGTTTAAAATTTGGTACGCTCGCAGTGCGCACCAGCAAGCAGTCGGGCATGCCCGGCACACACAATGCCTTGCAAGAGACTTCGGGTTCCGCGCCGAATGCGGCACCCGAAGCTCCTGAAGGCTGACGTTCGGAACAGAAAGAAAACCATGATTGCACCTGCGAGAGTGACAGGCATCAGAGTGTGCTTTGCGGATCGACTAAAGAACGCGGACATCCTTGTCGGAACGACTGACGAGAAGGAAGCCCGTCGCATCGCCCGACTCTGGGGCGAGGAATCGGTTGGACAGCGGGTAACACGGACAATCATCCGTGGTTTGGTGGAGGCACACAGCGGAGAGACCACAGACGTGGAAGGAATCGAGGTCTGGCTGCCGCTGTTTTGATGGCTGCCGGAGAAACCGGTTCCGAACAAGCCGTCGCACCATACCGCTTACAGCCGCGCGGACGCGTCTGAAAGCGGCTGGTGAACGGTATCGTTGTGCATTGAGAAAACTAGAAATATAAAAGAAAGAGGATAAAATGAAGATAAAGCAAATAGTCACCATGCTGATCGCCCTAGTGACGATCGCAGCACAAGCAGAATTGGTCGTTTATCATGATCGGGCAAGTTTTCTGGCGGCCGTCGGATCAGTAGTCGTTTATGACTTTGAATCAGATTCTGAGGCTGCGATTAGTCCACCAAGTTATAGCGGTGGACTGGCTGGGTCAGTTCATGACTTTGGAGATTTTAGCATTGATGCTACCAGTACCGGGATTTATGAGGCAAGTATTCGAGAACAGGGTGAGAATATGGATATTTACCTTCATAGCTATAATAACAGTACGGCTCTGAATGTTCTCTTTGATGATGACGTAACAAGCTTTGGGTTTAACTATATTGCAGAAGGTAATAACAGTTATGATCATAGCACCTTTAGCCTGCTTGGCCAGACATGGGATCTAGGGACACCAGGAACTTCCGGTTTTTTTGGTGTAGTGGAAACTACGGGATCCATCGCAGTGGGAACGGCGTTTTCTTTTGGACAAAACTCTTCTAATTGGAACAGCCTATCTTTTGATAACGTCACCTATTCGGCGTTTCACATCACAACAATATCTCTACATCCAACAAACAAGGTCGGTGTTGTGAATGTGGCGTTGGGAACAAGTATCACTCCGCATACAAATGTACAGTTGGGTTCACCGCAACATGTGGTAGATGGAGATTTCACAACGCTTTGGTACAGCTACCAAGGGAGCATCAGCACAATATCTTTCACGCTGGATATAGGGAGGGAGGTACTTGTTGGAAGGTACGTGCATCACCCCCTCCAGACTGAATCCTATCTAATCGAGACATCCAGTGACAATATCGAATGGACTAGCAGACATTCTGAAACGCGTGAAGCCTTCTCTGCTCGTTGCACAAATGATGTATTCGGAGCATATACAGCACGTTATTTCCGTTATACAGGCGGCAATGATGAGAATGCATATGTGGGGAGCCATCAATTCCAGATATTTGAGATGGAACCTCCCCATATCACAGCTTCTTTTCCCTCTCTGTCGGATGAATACTACACTTTACAGAGAAGTGGTGATCTGCTGTCGGGGAATTGGACAAACGTAATGGGACAAGTTGGCGTGCCAGGTAATGGCGGTACTGTCACACTGCAAGATACAAATTTATATTCGACCCAATTCTATCAGGTACAGAAAAGCGACATACCTTAACCATATAGAGATAAAATATTTTCATAACAAGACAGAACACATAGGGATAGGACCCCCCATCACTGAGGGGCCCTCCCACACCACCGTACGTACGGATCGCGTATACGGCGGTTCGGCTGATTAACTGGATCTATCCAAGGAGCACGAGCCCCCTTTCCTTCGTAAACCACTCTAACGGCATTGCGTAGTTCATGTATTGATGTTTGCTCGCTCGCCAATGCCCTTTTCTGGTATTTCCGAGCTTGTATGCCTCCTCGTTCTCAATCCCCAACTTTTCGAGGTTGGAAATTTTTGTTCGCGGAAGCCTCCACTGGCACCATGTAAAGGCCTTTAATCGTCTGACGATCCAAGCGTTTAATTCATGGATGAGTTTGCTTCGCGTGCCTTTGGCGAAGTAGCCTTTCCAGCCAATTATATACCGATTGAGCTCCGAGATTGCACGCCTGAGGCTAACCCCACGATTAAACCGTGTGATCTCCCTGACCTTCTTCTTGAAACTCTCTATTGCCTTCGGGTGAATAACCACTAGAGTTTTTCCGTACATTTTACTGACGCGAAACCCCAGAAACTTTGTCCCCCATGGTCGGGTGACTCCGCTCTTCTCTTCATTCACCTTAAGCTTTAATTTACCGGTTATGTATCGGCTTATTGACTTCTTTACCCGTTCACCCGCGTTTGAGCTTCGGACAAGAATGACCAGATCATCGGCGTACCGCACAAAGCGATGCCCCCGTTTCTCCAGCTCCTTGTCCAGTTCATCCAAAACAATGTTGGACAACAGCGGTGAGAGTGGTCCACCTTGCGGTGTTCCCTCGTTGCTGAATTCCACAATATCATTTACCTGTGTTCCGCTGTTAAGGAATGCACGTATAAGTTTTAACACTCTTTTATCCTTCACCCGCTGCGCCAGACGGCTCATTAGCCGATCATGGTTTACACGGTCGAAGAACTTCGACAGGTCGATATTGACCGCGTACGTGAATCCCTCTTCAACATATTGCCGGAACTGCTCCACTGCCTGCGCCTGAGACCGTCCCGGACGGTACCCGAAGGATGAGTCCGAGAATGTATGGTCCCATATCGCTTGCAGTATTTGCGTAATCGCCTGTTGTGTGAATCTGTCCAGAACAGTTGGTATGCCCAGTAATCTCACCCCCGCCCCATCCGCCTTAGGAATTTCCTTCCTGCGAACAGGATAAGGAGTATACGACCCGTTCAGCATTTCTTCCTTCACGGAATCTCCGCATCGGAAAAGAAACGCTTTAAGTCGTCCGGTTTTCATGCCGTCAACACCTGGGGCCCCTCCGTTCTTTAAGACCCTTTTCAAGGCTTTGTTCATGTTTACTCTCTCACAGATTGACTCCATGAGGCGGATTTCTCCTGTTGAACTTTCCGATAGGCTATTCGCTATGTACACATCATTGCCTTTGTCGCGCTTCACATCTGTGAGCGTTTCAAAGCCAAACAGCATCTGCTCTGTTTTCATAGGAACTCCTTTCATACTATGTTCACATCATTCAACGACTCTTTCGACTGTCGCTCACCGTTCAGGCCTTTGACGGGGATTCGTATTGAACCCGCTTTCCAACTGAATTTTCGTCTCATATGCCTTCTGCTGACTTCCACTTCTCGATAAAGACCGTTGCCGGTCCTCCTCCATGACTGCTTCCCATATTTGTGTCTCTACCTTTCGGCAGACTCGTGCACAGGAGGGAACCACCTGTTCACGCCGAGATGTTTTGTTAAGCCGGCTACTTCTCACGCTCCGGCATTTATGTCATGGTGAGCCGTGGCTCTCCCGGGGTACTCCTGGTTGTTTTCGATGCGTAAATGTCAAGTAAACGTGAGGAGACATACCTGATAACTGGAGGGCTTATCCATGTGTTGCAGTCTCGCCCCTGTTCCTCCCGCCTGTACCTGCCGACGAAGGGTCAGTTCCCTTTCGCCTACTCTATTCGTTCACCCCGCATCTTTGCATCCGGCTTCCTTCAACCCGCCATTACTGGACGAATCTCTGCCTTCTGCTACACTTCGGCGTTATCTACCTGTGGCTGGACTAACTCCTTGATTTACCAAATTCCATATGTCATTCTTGACATCCACTTTGAATTTGGTACGCTCGCGAAGCGCACCAGCAAACAACCGGGCCCGCCCGGCACACAACAAATCGTTCGAGCGCATTCGCCGCCAGACCTGCCATGCTGCGCATGACAGCCTGCCGGCTCAGTGCTCAACTCGCCATTCGACAGGATATAAAATCGAAGAATTACGAGTGGCCGCTCACTCGAAGATTGTATGCTGTGAATCCCGTGAGCCAACCCGCGGCCATTTCGACTTATTAACAAGACACGTTTCAGGATGAAATCGGTGGGTAGTCTTTTCTTATGGATGTATGCCCCCGCAAACATTGTGTAGAACCGACCTACAAAACGGACATTTAATGAGGCCATTCGTGAGGTCAGTCACGGATTCTGTCTCGCAGCGGACGCGTGCCCGTGCCGCCTGAAAAGCGATTTCCTATCAATAAGAACTCGCCCGAGGCCAACGGAATTAGATATTCTTGG
>JAOZUU010000284.1 GCA_029938515.1 Desulfobacterales bacterium
ATAGAAAAGTATTCGGGTTTGCGCCTGAATCATAGGCGATACGAGCGAAAATAGGGCTTGTTGCAAAGCTTGCAGCAACTACAATAATTATGAATATACCAATAAGTAAAAAATATTCAGGTAATCTTCCATAGTAAATTTGTCAACAGAAAAAGAAGAAATGCGAATGAGTTGATTCAAGATACCATGGGCTAACAAATGGAACTTTGATACAACCACAGTATTCCGCTATGGTAACTTAAATCGTTCCATGGGTAATAAGATCTCCATTATTCCAGCGTGACATCTTTATATTTTAATATTGACACGCTAAATCCGATTCTGGTATATTTTTAAGTTTAGTATATAGGTGAATATTAAACCATGGGATTCGATTATAAGAAAAATCGGGTCTGGGCCGAAAATTTATCCATTGTCATGCAGCTGGGCCTGACCATGGCCGGCTGTATTATACTTTGTTTTTTTATCGGCCGGTATATAGATCAATGGCTGGGAACCCGGGGAATTTTTATCACCGTTTTTACGATTTTCGGTGTCGTCGGCGGGGCCAATGTGACCTATCGGCAGATCCTCGAGATAACGGCCGATAAAAGTGATGCGAAAGAAAATACAAGCCGCCCAAAAGATGGAAACAATTAAACAAACCCAAAAAAAATACGGAACCCGGGCCATGACGGTGGCCATTATTATAGCCGTGGGACTGATTGTCATTGGTGAAAAAGCGGCCGGAAAAGGGCTGGTTCTGGGTGCATTGTTCAGCGTAATCAACTTCGTTCTCATCGGCTTAACGCTCCCACGAACCGTGGGGCATGGAAAGAGGGCCAGCATATTCATCTCGCTGGCATCACTGCTATTACGATACACTTTACTGGCGATTCCCCTGATCCTGGCGATTAAACTCGACCAGTTCAACTTGATCACCGTCCTTATCGGCATTTTTATGATTCAATTGATGATTCTGCTGGATCATTTACCCATACCCCTGGGACAAACCCGGGTGAGACAAAAACGGGCATCATCATAGAGGCGACATGGGCGAACTTGGAAAAATTCATCAATTAATCATTCCGCTGGGGGGATATCGAATCACCTTGAATCTTGAGGTGATTGTAATGACCTGGATCGTTATCGCCATCCTGCTGCTGTTTGGTTATCTGGCAACCCGCAAGCATGGTCGGGTGCCGCGCCCGCTGCAGGTCATTGGTGAGCTGTTCGTGGTTCAATTCTATGGCCTTACCGAGGATGCCCTTGATAAAAAAATGGCCGAAAAATACGGGCCGCTGATTTGCGCGCTTTTCCTGTTTATGCTCCTGTCCAACTGGCTGGGGATCATTCCCCACCTTGAAGAACCGACCAAGGACCTGAACACGCCGCTCAGCCTGGGGATCATGGGATTTATCATTGCCCATTATGCGGGGATCAAGTCGAAGGGGTTCAAAGCATACGCCAAGGAGTACTTTCAGCCGATGTTTTTCATGATGCCATTGAACGTTATCGGCGAGCTGGCCAAGATCGTGTCGATCTCCTTTCGTATGTTCGGAAACGTCATGGGCGGGTCCATCATCATCCTGGTGGTGTCGCACTTGACGTACAGCATCTTATTACCGCCGCTGCTCAATGCGTTTTTCGGACTATTTGTGGGCACGATCCAGGCGTTTGTATTTACCATGCTTACGGTGGTCTATATTTCGGTACAGGTAAAATAACGTATGCCTTGGGATACACAAACATTGATTCATGTGGCCGCCTATACCGGCGGTGGCATCTGCATGGGGTTGGGAGCCATGGGCGCCGCTATCGGAGAAGGATACACCGCCGCCCAGGCAAATCTGGCGGTGTCACGGAATCCAAAAATATCCGGTGACCTGTTCAAGAATATGCTGGTGGGCCAGGCCGTGGCCGAATCGGCCTCGATTTTTGCCTTGGTGATCGCCATTCTGTTGCTGTTTACGAACACCGGTACCGGCGCGCTGATAAAAGCCGCCGCTTTGCTGGGGGCCGGCATCTGCATGGGCTTCGGGGCCATCGGTTCCGGTGTTGGCTCGGGGTTTCCCGGGGGTCAGGCCTGTCTTGGAATCGCCCGGCAACCAGCGGTCACCAACCGAATCACCACCAATATGCTCATCGGCTCGGCAGTTTGCCAAACCCCGGCGATCTTTTCCATGGTGGTGGCGCTGATGTTGATCTTCATGGACTTTAGTCATTCCGCTTTTTATCCCGGATGGGCCGCCTTGATCGGGGCCGGTCTTAGTACGGGGCTGGCCGCCATCGGCTCGGGTTACGGCGGCGGGATGGCCGCCGGTGCCTGCTGTGAAGGAATCGCCCGGCAGCCGGAATCCGTGGGCAACGCCACCACCACCATGCTGGTGGGGCAGGCGGTGAGTCAGACACCAGCAATCTTCGGCCTGCTGGTTAGTTTTATTTTAATGTTTAAAACATTTCCCGAGTCCCCGGCTTTAAGCGCGTCCATGGCATTGCTGGGAGCCGGTATCAGCATGGGATTCGGTGGAATCGGGCCGGGAATCGGCAACGGAATGACAGCCGAAGGGGCCGTCCGCTGGGTGTCGCGTCGCATGGAACATGCCGGCGAGCTGATGCGGATTATGCTGGTGGGACAGGCGGTTTCCCAGTCAACGGCCATATATGCCATGGTGATTAGCTTGGTGCTTATTTTCGTTGTATAGCCAAAGAGCGCCAAAAGAATTGTTGTTATTTGACAAGTGTTGGAACTTTGCAGTGGAATGATGGAACGTTGGAATGATGGATATAAAGAGATTCCGTCAATTTTTATATTTGATTCATTTTGCTTTTACACCCAATATTCCACGATTCCATTCTTCCAACATTCCAAGCGAGAAGGTGAGTTGCTGTTCAAAAAACTATCAATCTAAACAAATTGTTAGAGTCGATACATTAAGCTGAAGGAGGCAATATTATGGCAATCGAAGGTGCTGAACTGGTAAAGGCCGCCGCGTTTTTAGGTGCGGGGTTGGCCATGGGTCTGGGTGCGATCGGACCCGGGATCGGTGAAGGAATGGTGGCTGCCAAGGCGTGCGAAGCGATCGGCAAAAACCCCAAGGAAGCCGGCCTGTTGACACGTACCATGCTGGTGGGCCAAGCGGTATCCGAATCGACCGGTATCTACTCCCTGGTTATCGCCCTTTTACTGCTATTCGTGGTTTAAGACCGGACGGTATTCCGTATGGAGATCATTAGCACTATTGCACTCATTACCATTAATGAGACGATGATCGTTCAGGCGATCTCTTTTCTGATCTTTATGTTTATTTTGAATCGGATCATGATTGCACCGTTGCGCGCCACCATCGCTGACAGAAACCAATATATGGAACAAGCCCGCATGGATGTGATCGCGGCCAAACAAAAGGTTGCCGATCTGACCGATCAAATCTCAAATCAGGAAAATGAGACCAAAAAAGAGGCCTTTGACCTGTGTCGTGAATTGGAAACGGCCGGAAGTAAAACGGCCACCGACATCATTTCCAAAACACGCCAAACAATCACAGCGGAAAGAGAAGCGGCCTCCCGGGAAATCGAAGCCCAAATCACTGCTGCCCGTGAATCTATTCAGGCCGAGGCTGAAATCCTGACTACGAGTGTGATGGAGAAAATCTTAAGCCGGGGGCTGAGTTGATGAAAAATGATCATTATCGGCATTTTTTCTTCCGCTGGCTGCCCTTTATCATTTTTAGCCTGCCTTTGCTGATAAGCCCTGCCTTTGCCGCCGGTGAGGGCGGCGGTTGGCGGTCGACTTATGACGAGATCATGCGGTGGCTTAATTTCGGCATATTCGTCCTGGTCATTGTCAAATTTGCCCGCGCACCTCTGGTCGACTTTCTCAAGGGCAGAAAAGAAGAAGTCGCCGATGAAATCAAGCAGGTGGAAAACCAAAAGCAGCAGGCTGAAGAAGATGTCCAGGGGATCGTCCAAAAATTTGAAGAAAGCCGCCGCCACCTGGAAAAAATAAAGACACGTATTTTGAATCAGGGTGAGCAACGCAAAGAGCAGATCATCGCCGACGCCCGATCTGAAAGCGAGATGATGCTGAATGCGTCCAAAATTAATATCAAGGGGCAAATCGCCAATGCGCGAGACCGCCTGAGGTTCGAGATCATCGATGAAGCCATCGACATGGCCCTGAAAAAATTACCCGATGAGATCACCGATCAGGACAACGCAAAAATCGTCAATGAATATCTTCAACATGCCATGGCAGACTAAAAGCTCAATAAAAAATATCACTGCTTAGAGTTCGCACATATAAATGTGAATTATTTTTTGCAATTCTACACCCTTAGCCTTTATCCCTTAACCTTAACTTTTAACCCTTCGCCTATCTTATCCCCGCAATTTTTTCAATCCGTTTTTTGGACAAATCCACGGCACAGCCACAGCTGCCATCACCTCCAAGAGTGGTACACTGATTTTTTATTTCGTCGATACTTGTCACCGGAAAAACGCCGCCGCAGCTCATGTGCACCCGACACGGATGTGAACGGATGGATGCATCTGAAATAACTTTCTTTGATTTTTTTTAATAAAATGTGTATATTTATC
>JAOZUU010000285.1 GCA_029938515.1 Desulfobacterales bacterium
TACCTTATGTATAGCCTCGCCCCTGAAAAAACACTACGCCTTGTATATGGACCTTATTTACTTAGCCATCAGCGTTATTTTTTACAAGTTTATCACGTCTTGATCATTCTAAAAATGCAAGTTATAAACCACGCCATCGGGTTTTTCATCCAAATGGTCTGATTCAATTTAAATAGGCTTAGGCTTTCAGATAATGTTTTTGGCAAGGCCAGAGGGAGCCCCCTGAGTAAGGCGTACACCCCGTACGTCGTCGAAGGGGGGCGACCGATAACGCAGTCCAAAAACTTTATCTGGAAGACTATAGAAAGGTAAAAACGATGGCAGATTACTGGGCGGATCACTATGCTGAAAATCGGCGATCCGCCGAAGAAGCGATCCGGCTGATCAAGCCGGGACAACGGGTGTTCATCGGCTCTTCCTGCGGGGAGCCCCAGCACCTGGTTCGGGTTCTTTCCGAAGCGGCCAGCTGGTATTCGGATGTGGAAATCGTCCGGCTGATGTCCCTGGATAGTACACCGCTGACCCTCGTTGCCGAAAAAACACAGGATCAGAATCTGAATATTCGGTCTTTTTACCTGGGATCGGCCAAGCCCCGTCGCCTGGCGGAAAATTCCCGATTTCTGACACCGATGAATCTTTCCGATATCCCGAGGCTGTTTAAAACCAGACAGCTCCCCATCCAGGTGGCGCTGATTCAGGTGAGCCCGCCCGATGATTTCGGATGGTTGAGCCTGGGGGTATCGGTGGATATTACCTTGGCGGCGGCCCAGTCCGCCGATTTGGTCATTGCCCAGGTCAATCCCCGGATGCCACGGGTATTGGGTCGCAGTTTCCTGCACGTCGACGACGTGGATGTGTTCGTGGAACATGAAGAACCTTTGCTGACCGTTGGAAGTCTGCCGGACATGGAAGCCGCCAATACCATCGGCCGGCTGATCGCCCGGTTGATTGATGACGGGTCCACGATTCAAATCAGTCCCGGAACGACGACCCAGGCGGTGTTACTGGCCCTGTCCGATAAAAACGACCTGGGGATCCACACCCAGTTTTTAACCCGGGAGATCATGCATCTTGTCGCTCTGAGAGTGGTGACCAACCGGAAAAAAAGGATCGACGTCGGCAAACTGGTCGCCTCGGCTGCTATCGGGGATGAAGTATTATACGAATTTATTCACGATAATCCCTCTATTGAATTTCACCCTTGTGATTATGTGAATAATCCGACGGTTATCGCCCGCCACCATAAAATGGTTTCCATGAACGTGGCCATGGCCATGGACCTGACCGGCCAGGTCGCGGCCGACGCCTTGCCCCAGGATTATTTTTCCGGGGTCTCGGGCATGCCTGATTTCATGCGGGGGGCAACGCTGGCGGAAGACGGCAAATCGATTCTCCTGTTGCCGTCTACCAGCCGAAACGGCACTATCAGCCGGATCGTGCCTTTTCTCACCAATACGGCCGTAGTGGTGCCCAGAGGGGATGTGCATTACGTGGCCTCCGAATACGGTGTGGTGAATTTAAACGGTAAGAATTTTCAGGAGCGGGCGCTGGCCATGATCAGTATCGCCCATCCGGATTTTCGGGACGAATTGTTTCACGAAGCCAAGAAGATGAACCTGTTCAGCGCCGGACGAAGTTTGAAGGAATCGATTCGCGGGGTATACCCGCTTAAATACGAAGAGGTTCTCACCCTGGACGGCCAGAGCGTGACCATCAGGCCCACCAAGCCGGTGGATGAGCGGCGACTGCAGGAACATTATTACAGTCTGGACAAGGGCGATGTGGTCTCCCGTTTTTTTCATGAAAAAACACGGTTTGTGCGCAGTGATATGGAAGGGCTTTCCCAGATCGATTATACCGACAACCTGACGCTCATCGGGGTCACCGGCGAGTTTGGTTTCGGTAAAGTGATCGCCGTGGGTGAATATCTTCTCGATCCACAGTGCAACCTGGCCGAGGTGGCTTTTTCGGTGAACAGGGACTGGCAGGGCAAGGGGCTGGGCCAGATCCTGATGAAAAAACTGGCCCGTGCCGCCAAAGAAAACGGGATCAAGGGGTTGATGGCCTATACCTCTCCCAATAATCGGGCCATGGTTGCCCTGTTTAAAACGTTGCCGTATAAAGTCACCACTAAATTCGAAGAGGATGTCTTGCTCCTAACCTGTCATTTTTCAAAGATCTCTAAACCAAAGGAAGATGCTTCATGACCGATTATAAAATAAAATTTCTCCCTCATAACAAAGAAGTCAAGGTGCCGGCCGGTGAAACGCTTATCCGTGCAGCCATGGAAGCCGGCGTTCACATCAATGCCTCCTGCGGTGGCGAGGGCGCCTGTGGTAAATGCCGGGTGTTGATCGAATCCGGCGAACTGTCCGGTGGAATTAATAAACGACTCCGGGATGATGACATTGAGAAAGGGTATCGGCTGGCCTGTCAGTCCACCGTTACCGGTGATTTGACTGTTCGCGTTCCCATCGAATCCGAAGTGGATGCCAGTGTCCTGAATAAACTGAGCGCTCCCCGCCAGACCGCCCGTATCCACACCATTGATTTTGACGAACTAAAAGAGCAGGGTTTGTTTATCCCGCCGCTGGAAAAAGCCTATCTGGAGCTGCCGCCACCGGATGCCCTGGATCATCTCCCCGATGTGACCCGGTTGGTCAGTCATTTTACCCTGACCCGCGACGAGCACCGGCTGGAAGTGGATCTGACCGTGATCCGGAAAATACCCGACGTCCTGCGGGAAGAGGATTTTAAGGTGACCGCCACCCTGGCCCGTCCGGTACGGGAGGTGGGCAAGACACGGATCGTCAATGTCCAGCCGGGTGATACCAGCGGCTGTAACCTGGCCATCGCCATCGATATCGGTACGACCACTGTTTACGGCCAGCTCATTGACCTGGCCACCGGTGAAGTGCTTGCGGAAAAGGGTGATTTTAACAGCCAGATCAGCTACGGGGAGGATGTGATTACCCGGATTGTCTTTGCGGAAAAACCCGACGGGCTGGAAAAGCTTCACGAACGGATTATCGCGACCATTAATAAAATTATCGGGTGGATCACCAAACGTGCGGATATCAATGGGGAATGCATTTCCGCCATTACCCTGGCGGGAAACACGACGATGACGCAATTGTTCCTCAAGGTCAACCCCAAGTACATCCGTCGGGCGCCTTACGTGCCGACGGCGACCCTCTATCCGCCCGTGCGGGCCATCGATCTGGGTCTTGGGCTTGAAGAACACGTGACCGCTCTGGTCTATCCGGCGGTCTCCAGTTATGTGGGAGGGGATATCGTGGCCGGCGTCATGGGGTGCGGCATGTACCGCGACGAGGCCTTGACCCTGTACATGGACATCGGCACCAACGCCGAAATCGTCATCGGGAACAAGGACTGGATGGCCTGCGCCGCCTGTTCGGCCGGACCCGCTTTCGAGGGAGGCGGCGTCGAGTTCGGTATGCGGGCGGCCAAAGGGGCCATCGAGGATATTTCCATCGATCCGATCACCTTTGAGCCGATGCTCCTGACCGTCGGCAATACCCGTCCCAAGGGAATTTGTGGCTCCGGACTAATCATCATGGTGGGGGTAATGTTTGAAATCGGGCTGATTAACAACCTGGGCAAATACGAGCGGGAGCTTGATACCCCCCGCCTGAGAGAGGGCAACGGTGTCTGGGAATTTGTGCTCGCCTGGGCCGATGAAACCCAGATCGACCGGGACATCGTGCTCACCGAGATCGATATCGAAAATCTCATCCGGGCCAAGGGTGCCATTTTCAGTGGATGTGTGACATTGCTCGAAGAAGTCGGCATCGGTATCCGGGACCTGGACCGGATCATTCTGGCCGGTGGATTCGGCAGTTATGTGGACCTGGAAAAGGCGATGATCATCGGGCTGCTGCCGGAAATCGATCCGGCCCGGATAACGTTCATCGGCAACGGCTCCCTGTCAGGGGCGCGGATGAGCGCCCTGACCAATCGGATCCGGCGGGATGTGGTTAACGTCACCCGCATGATGACTAGCTTTGAGCTATCGGAAACCGCGTCTTATATGAACAATTACGTGGCGGCTTTGTTCCTGCCTCACACCGATATGAATCTCTTCCCCAAACTCAAAGCCCGTCATGAGAACCGGAAAACGGCCGGCCGTTTAACCCACCCATCCGCCGTGTAGGTGAGCGTCGCCCTGCAGGGGTGACATCAACCCTGTATTGGGTTTTTCCGGCTCCCCGACCACTATATCTTGTGGTCGGTTTTGGTTTGAACCCTGCTAATAAAATAAACAAAATTCACGGGGCAAACCCATTGACATACCACTGTGTTTCCGTATAACCTCGCTCCTTTGGGAAAGTGTTTTTAGCGGATGAAAACCGAATCACTCGTCAGAATGAAAGTAATCCTTCATCGAACAATATGCAGGTACTATAAACTAGAAAAAATTAAAGTCAATACGGAAAGGAGGATTTATTCAAAGGTCTCGTGAAGGTTTCGATAGTTTCGGCGGAACCCCGGTACGGCCAGAATGACGATGTGAGACGGTTTTTTTAATATTAATGATTT
>JAOZUU010000286.1 GCA_029938515.1 Desulfobacterales bacterium
ACTCGGTTTTCGATGAACTTGGCCACATCGCCATCCGGTGTGGTGGATTCCATCAACTCGAAACCGACTTCGCCTACCATATAGCGCGCCACGTTGATCTTTTCGGGTTCGTCGATATAGGCATCATCCGGTTCGGATTTACCCAACACCGGTTCCCAGATTTTTTTGGCCGCCTCCAGGTTTTTCACGGCAATACAAATATGGTCGATCTTATTTAATTTCATCGGTTTTCTCCCCATCGATTAACAATCGTCAATCATCAATCGCCAATCGTCAATCCTAAAAGGTTACTTTTTCAACAGGTATGGTGATGGCGCCATCCGGGCAGACACAACCGCATTCGTTACAGTCCTCACACAGGAATTCGGTCACCACCGGTCGGCCGTCCTGCACCCGGATTGCCTGGTCCGGACAGACCTCCACACAGAGTGCATCGGAATATCCGCCGCACATCGTGCATTTATCGTAATCAATTTGAGCCGCCATAGATAAACTCCTATCCAATCAAGTTATTTAAGCTTTATAAAGCCGCATGACTGTCTCGCCCTGTCCCCGGGAGATGGCTTTTTGCATTTCAACTTTCAGGGGGATATTCATGAAGGCACCGACATCTTCCAGAATGCTTTGATACATTCGTTCCCGGCACAATGCGACTTCTTCCATGGGTACGCCGAACTCCTTGGCCCAGGTCGGCCAGGGATCCCGGCTGCATTTGATGAATATTTCACCTGGATTATCACCTTTTTCAACCTTGGCAATGGCGCCATCGGTGTTCCAAATCCCGGCCAGGGCCTTTCCCAGAATCAACATGAAGCCTTCTTCGCCTTTGAGCCAATTGAGACGGGGCAAAAAGCTTTTGCTGATATCCTTCCCGAAAATTTCAGCGGCCCGCAGGCTGACATCCAAAGGGGCGACCTCATCACCGGCAAATTCAAGGGCCACTTGCCGCCACCGGTAAAATGTCTTTCCGATTTCGGCCTGGGCCCCGTGTAATCGTTTCCATGATTGACTGAGCTCTTTTTCCACATTAACTGGCATGGTTTATTACCTCCTTACACCCGCATTCCGATTCGATATCCATCATGAACCGCGCTGGACAGGTTGCGGGGAATCAGCGCATCTCCGACCACAAAAAGCTCAATCCCTTCGGATTGAACGACCTTTTTCAGATTATCATTGGTTGCTCTTTCACTGACCACGATCGTATCGCAGGCCACCTGCCACCGCACCCCATCGTAGGTTTGAACGGTAACGCCTTCTTCTGTCACTTCCACAATATCGCAGTCGTTGTAGGCGACGATACCGCTTTGCCGCATGTAGATCATATAGCGCCATTTAAACGACGGGTTGATATCGAACCCGGCCGTCCTTTCCTTCCCGACGATGGTGACCTTCTTGCCCTGCTTGGCCAGATGAAGCGCGCACCCGATACCCGGTTTGCGATTTCCCCAAATGACCACTTTTTCACCAACTTCGGCTTTGCCACTCATGACATCCAGCAGGTTGACCACTTTATCCGAATTTTTGGCGGCGGATTCGATCTCGGGATATACGGGCCCGGTAGCCAATACCACCGTGTCCGGAACTTCTTCTTCGATCAACGCTTCCGTGACTTCAGTGCCCAGGTGAAATTCGACACCGGCTTTCTCACACATGACTTTCTGATATTCGATACAGGTCCACAGCTCGTCATCACCGTAGGGGGCGTTTTTAGCCTCGTTCAGGGTGCCCCCAATCACATCGCGTTTATCGTAAACATGCACCTCATGGCCTCGACTAGCAGCCATGTAAGCACATTCAAGGCCGGCCGGTCCGGCGCCGACGATCATCACTTCTTTTTCTTCCTCGGCTGCCGGCGGATCGGTAAATTCCGGATCGGATTCATGCGCACAAACCGGATTGATATAACAAGTCATGGGTGCATCCCGGAAAAGCCTTGCCAGGCACAAGTTGCAGGCGACGCAATGCCTGACCTCTTCTTCTTTTCCTTCCAAAACTTTTTTGGGCATCAATGGGTCGGCAATCATGGAACGGCATATTTCCCAAAAATCGAGCTCCCCGGCGCCAATCTTTTCATTGGGCAGACCCGGTTTAAACAATCGATAGGCCATCTGAATCGGCACCTTCACGTGCTCCTTGGCCCGCTTGGCCAGATGGATCCAGTTACCCATGGGAATATCCCGGCTGATAACCGGATATATCGATTCCTGCCAGCCCAGGGTGCAGCTGATGTAATCCACCCCGGCTTCTTCGGATATTTTGTATGATTCCATTGACTCTTCAATCGTATTGCCGCGCACATCGTCCAGCAGTTCTTCCGAACAGAGACGAATCCCTACCGGGATATCCGGACCGCAGGCCGCTTTAACGCCTTCGATAATTTCCACCACCGCCCGCATTCGCCCGCGGATGTCGCCACCGTATTCATCGGTACGGCGATTGGTATAGCTGGAAATAAAATTAGAGATCAGGTATCCCACGATGCCCGATATCTCCATGACATCGAACCCGGCCTCGACGCCCCGCCTGGCCGCATCGACATGCTGTTGTACCACCGCTTTAATGTCATCCCTGGTCATTTCCTGGACCGGTTTAAAGATCCTCAACCGCTGGGGAACCGCGGAGGGGCCATGACAATAGTCCACTTCCACGGCGCCGACCCGGCCGCAGTCCATCAATTGAAACCCGGCGACGGCGCGCTCTTCATGCAGCGCATCGGCGATTCGCTTCAGGCCCGGGATAAATTTATCGTCCCAGGCGGCCGCCTGGCCGACATAGCCCTGGCCCTGACGCTTTTCGTCCATGTACACGCCCTGCATAAAACACAGACCGCCCACGACGCCCTTGGCTCGTTCCCGCATATAGGCCACACCGGCATCGGTGACAAACCCGTCATGGGCGTTTAAATTTTCCTCGGTCGCCGCATATTTCACCCTATTGGGCACCATGAGATTGCCGAGCTGAATCGGCTTAAACAGGTGTGGATATTTTTCGGCGCCGGGAAAACCGGAATAATCCCATTCAAATAACGTTTTGGCCATTCTTACCCCTCCTTTTTGTTTTTTTAAATCCGCCCACCATCAGTTCAAAGATTTCCTCCAGGCTTTCAAACAACGAATAGGTGCGGTCCTTCAGTAACCAGCGTGTAATGACATGATCCATCGTTCCCACCACAATATCCCTGGCGAGATATGGATTAAGGTCCGGTGACATTTCTCCGTTTTTCCGACCCTCTTCGAATATATCAATCAAATGGGCATAGAAATCCTTGACATTGGCATAGACATCCGTAGCCATGAAATTGGCGTTGGTTTTTAAAATCAGATAGACGATTTTGGCATCCAGGGGCGCCTGCTCCACCCGGCGAAGGTACCACCACAAAAATTTTCTGAGTTTATTGACAGCCCCGGTAACGCCGAACAATTGCTCGTCTAAATCCTTAAGCAGCTTGGACACCCATAGATCGGGGATGGTTAATAATAAATCCTCCTTGCCCTTGAAATACTCGTAGAGCGCCGCCTCGGACAACCCCGCCTGCTTTGAGATATCCATGATGGTGGTTTTCTGGTAGCCCTGCTCGGCAAACAGCTTTTTAGCAGCATTGATGATCCGCTCTTTCGTGGTTTTGGTGGAGTTATTTTTGGCCATTCTAACGGCCTTATAGAATTAGGTTTTTTAATATAAATATTTCAGCGCCAGAGATAACTATATGAAATATTGTACTTAGTAGCGCCTAATACTATTAGGTGTTGAGCTTGTCAAGAAAAATAATCCCGTTTATTATTATTGAAAACGAGTAAGGACAGGCTATTTTAAATTAGATCCCTAAAAATTCAGCCAACTTGTGTTTCGCTTCATCTGATATCTCATGAAAGAAAATCGCCAGATGATGTAAATCGGAATGATTCGGGCCCGGTACCGACCGAACCACTGTTCCTTCACATTTTACCTGGTCAGCTGGTAATTCGAGAATTATCTTCAATTGGGTCATTTCCGGAATGGGTCGGTCCACCTGGCAATAAGTACCCACGGGGCTGATATCATGGGTTTCGCCCCTAATATCATATCCGTGCGAGTCGAAATGCATATCCACCCGGATTTTCCGGTCTACTCGTGGGTACCGCCGACGCTCTGTCCTGTCTGGTTCGAGTTCGGAAATGACCATCTTGTCACCTAATTAAAAGGGTTTTATTTTAAGGGATCTTCGGTAATAATAATTCTTGAATTTTTAGCTAATTCATCACGAATGTCAAGTTCAAGTCTAAAGCAAAGAAAAGATAACCTTCATAATAAGTAAAACACCTGTCTGGTTCTAATTCATAATTCCATTTTCCAGCATTCCCTACGAGCAATATCGAACGAATGCCGTTAAAGATTTTTTCCAGATGTCGTCATTCCAAGACAACAGATTATTTGTTGCGCAGGATGTCGATTGTTTCCCGTTCAAAGCGCGCAACAAGGGGATTGTATCTGGTAAGGTGATCAAGGGTTTCTTTAAATGTATCGCCGAGAAAGCCGTCGCGCCCGGAAACGATAAAACCGTTTTCCGCATGGTTGT
>JAOZUU010000013.1 GCA_029938515.1 Desulfobacterales bacterium
TGCCACGGCACTGCCGATGCTTGAATCTCCCCGGCACAATTCCTCGATCACCAGGATATCTTCCATGGAACCAAGGTTCTGGCCCGAATACGCTTCCGGAAAATGAATCCCGAGCAAGCCCAGATCACCGGCTTTTTGCCAGATCTTTTTAGGAAATTCATGGGATTGGTCCAGTTCCAGCGCCAGGTCCCGATCGAACTCGCCCTTGACGAAATCTCTTACCGCTTTCTGAATCTGTTTCTGGGTTTTAGTCAATTCGAATTCCATTCATTCCTCCCTGTCCGATTAAATTTATTTTAAGTTTTTGGAACAATACGTTACAAGTATCAGGTTAGATAAAAAAATCTGTTTATTTTATTTATCATCCTTACGGATTAGGCTCAAGAGACAAATTTTCCGATTTCCCGGTTTTATATTGGCTTAAAATTGTTCATCCTTGAATATGATTCGGCTTTCGACTAAATTTTTTCTTTGAAAATTTTTTTTAATATGTATAATATAAGATATGCATTTATTTAATATTGGAGGCTGAGATGAAAGCCAGCGTTGTGGATCTCAGATATAAAATGTCCGATGTGATTAAAGCCCTGGATCGGAATGAGAAGGTGACCGTTTTATATCACGGAAAAGTGAAAGGAATCATTATTCCGGCTGAACGGGAACAATCGAAAAAAATTACCGAACATCCTTTTTTTGGGATGGCAGCGGAAAACGGTGCAAAATCGGTGGATGAACTACTAAACGAATTACGGGAATCGAGGTACAATGATCTTTGATACGGATATTTTCATATGGGTTCAAAGAAAAAATATAAAGGCAGCGAAATTAATGGAAAAATCCGAGAATAGATTGCTCTCAACCCAGACCTATATGGAACTCCTTCAATGTGCCAAGAATAAAACCCAGCATCAATTTGTGAAAGATTTCATTACATCCTATGGATTTATCGTCTTACCGTTTACGGAAAATATCGGACATCGCGCCTCAATATATATTGAAGAATATACCCTTTCTTCCAATTTGCGGTCAGGTGATGCCATTATTGCGGCCACCGCAGTAGAGAACAATATGACTCTGGTTTCTGGAAATGCGAGGCATTATAAAATGATAAAAGATCTAAGATTAAAAATTTTCAGGCCATAAATCGATGACCGTTGAACTCTTCTTCAGCAACCGACTTGAACATCTGGCCGAAAAACTGGCCGGGATCGTGGCCGAGGATCATCGCCGGGCCGACGATCCGTTTCTCCCCTTAAAAATTATTATCCCCAACAACAATCTGGCCAAGTGGCTGACGCTGATGCTGGCCCGGCGGGAATCCATCGTGATGAACGTCGATTTTCAATTTCTCGAAACCGGGCTATGGAAAATGATCGCAGCCCTGGATACCCACCCACTGTCAGCCGAGATGCTGGATAAAACCAAAGCCCGCCTCCTCATCTTGTCCGTGCTCACCCGCCTAAAAAAGGATGATCCGGATCTGGCGCCGGTGGTCGGCTATCTATTTAATTCAGACGGGGGGAAACATCCGGATTACACGGTCAGGATCTGGCAATTGGCGGACAGACTGGCCCACCTGTTCCGGGAGTATGAATATCATCGCACCGACATGATTCGAGAATGGCTGAACGGTCAAATGGAAAACGACGATCTGGCCCGGTGTGAGCAGCGGATATATTTGTCGGCGATCGAAATCCGGGATGCAGCGGTGGGCACTTCCGGTGGGCCGGTCCTCTCGTTGATGGAATATGCCGATCGCATCCTGCCGGTCTTCGTCAAACCGGAAGAAAGGCACGACGATCCTGACCAGATCCTTTTTTTTGGGCTCTCCCAGGTCTCCGCTTTTCATCTAAGCGTCATCGACCGGTTACAGCCATTTTATGATATACGAATTTACGCGCTGAATCCTTCCCGGGAATTCTGGGAAGATATTCGAACCCCGGCGGAAAAACGCTGGATAAATCGCCAAAAACCGGGACTGTCCATCCAAGATGCGGAAACGAACGCGGGTGAGCTGTTTGAAATCCGGGATCACCCATTGCTGTCAGCCTGGGGCAAACCCGGTCGCGAGAGTGTCCGGCTGTTATGCCAGTTGACCGACTACGCGTTTAATGCCGGTTTTTCACCGGTTGACCAGATCGGTACGGTTCTGAAACAGGTCCAAAACGATATCCTGACCTTGGACACCCTCATGCCGCCGGATCGCCGGAATCAGGACCACTCCCTGCAGATCTATGGTTGTCCTGGTGTCCATCGGGAAGTGGAAACCGTTTATCAAAATATTCTTTTCAACCTTTCCCAGGATGACCACCTGCAACTGACCGACATCGCCGTGCTGGTGCCGGATAGTACCGCTTACAAACCTGTTTTCGATCTCGTCTTCAACCGTTTGCCCCGACGCCTTGCCTACAATCTGGTCGATTCACGGGCCGATATCGAAAGTGTTTACGGGCAGGCGGTCCTGGGGTTGCTGTCTTTGGCCACGGAGCGATTCTCCCGCAAAACTGTGTTTGAATTGATCTTGAATCCGTGTTTGCTGCACAAGTGGCGCATGGGAACCGATGAGGCCCGTATCTGGGCAAAATGGGCCGAGTCACTCAACATTTTCCACTCCTTTGAACGGCTGGACTCAACGGCGTACAATGCACCCCAAAGTGGCCGCTACACCTGGAAACAAGGGCTGCAGCGCCTTCGCCTGGCCCGAATTTTTTCAAGCGATGCCACCGGACAAGCCGATGCGATGCATTTTAAGAATCTGGTTCCGTTTGCCGACACAGACACCGGCGACACGGATTTGATGGAAAAGTTCTGTCTGGTGGTGGAGGCCCTGGCCCGTTCGGTCGACACGTTGCGCATGCGCCGGGCTTCGGCGGCCCGGTGGCGAACGGCCCTGTTGAACATCAGCCGGGAGCTGTTGTCGATTCCACCCGATTACCGGGGTGAGATAGCCGTCCGGCAGAGCTTGTTTCAGGCCCTGGACAAGTTGTCTTTTTTCGACCGACTGCACCCGGATGCTGGTTCCTCCAGCCTTGATGCCACCTTGATGGCCGAATATCTTCGTTTTAACCTCGGCACCATTTCGGGGGGCAGTGGAGACTATCTGACTGGCGGCGTTACCGTCTCTGAACTGCAGCCCATGCGGCCGATCCCCTTTAAAATCATCTATGTATTGGGAATGGAAGAAGGCACTTTTCCCGGCCGGGCGGATACTTCCATGCTGGACCTGCGTCTTAAAAAACGCCGAATCGGTGATATCAGCCTTCCCGAACGAAATCGGTACCTGTTTCTGGAAACCCTTCTGGCGGCTCGAGAAAAGCTTTATATCAGTTTTATTTCCCGGGATCTTCAAAAAGACCGGATGCTGCAACCCTGCAACGTCGTGAGCCAGCTAAAACGCTATGTCGAGGAGACCGTGTTACCCGAAAGCGAATCATTTCAGATAGGGACCGTCCCCCTGAAGGGCAGCAGCACCAAATACCTGGATCCGGATACAATCACTTCCTGGTCCGATGTGCGGGTCAACGATGACCTCGCCGACCGGGTGGCCTGTTACCGGGCCGCCGGGATCTGGCCTGAAGTACGGGCCCGGATTGAAAAAAGCGAGTTGCAACGGGTGGCCCAATTAGATCCGGATCTTTCCATATCCGCTGAAACGTTACCGTATGCTGCCGGGGACAACGATCAAATCCAGTTATGGCGTATGAAACGATTTCTATTGCAACCGCTCGACGAAAGCGTTCAGCGCCAATTCGGCCTTTTCGAGGAAAAAACGGGGCTGGAAGACCTGGTTCAGATAGAAGATGAACCGTTTTTTTCCGTATATCCCTTGGACTGGCGCCTGAAGCTCCTGCCATTGCACCAATGGCTGGATACTATTTTTGACTGCTCCGGATCAACGAATGACCAACGGTCTCTGGATCGAATTTTCGATCACTTCTATACTGATTACCACCGGCAAAGCGCAACGCCGGAAGGACTGTTTGCCACGATGGATAAAAAATCACTTTGGGAACAGTTATCCGAACTGGAGACCGTAATCACTCCCCTGGTGGACCGGATGCAATCGGCGGACGCATCCCCGACGACCGCTGTCATCGGGACACCGGCCGATCCTGCAGGTACGATGAGTCACGGAAATATCATTAGGTTCGATCCGGTTGCGATACCCGTGACCGATCTGGGCCCAGATGATCAATCCATATCCGGCCATGTCCAACTGCACGGACAGCTCCGGTGGTTGTGGCGCGAAAAAGAAACCGGCTGGCATGTCCTGGTTCCTACCGGGATCGCAAACCTGGGCAGGAAACCAAGCAAATATGTGCTGGCGCCGGTGCTCTTTTATCTGTCGTGCCTGATGGCTGAATCCCCACGCGATTACATCGGAGAATTACCGTTTACCATTCACCTGGTAACCGAAAAAAAATTACATGAATTCACTTTCCAGGCAAACACGGATGAAGCCGGAAAATATCTGTTCCACTTGATCTCTGAATATCTGGATCGACAGAGTCGTTTCTGGCTACCTTTCGAGGTCATTACCGGTTGTTCAGTCAACCCGCTCAATATAGATCCAACCGACATCGATGAAGAGCGTCGAGTCCTTTTCAGAGACGAAATGATTGAAACGTTTGCGGAAAAAGCCGGCGAACTGGATCGATTGATCAACCCGGTTTTCACCGACAATCTGCTCGACCGGGCGGTGGACCGGTTCGGAATTTTCGGAAAGCTTCTGTGATTTTTATAATCTTCCTTGATAAAGGAATTGCTACCTGGAATTGATGCCGCCTGTTGGATTATAAAAATAAGTTGAGGTGAAAATGACTACCCGGCGCACACCGCTCTCCGAAACCAAATCCAGCGACCTGTTAGCCAGCCATGGCGTACCCATGGCTCCAGCGAGGGTGGCCAACACCCCTGCGCAAGCGGCGGTATCCGCCGCCGCGCTGGGCTATCCCGTCGTTATCAAGGGCGAAGTATCAGGGGTCGCTCACAAAACCGAAACGGGCCTGGTGGCCCTGAACCTCCCCGACGAAAAGGCGCTGTTGGCGGCGGCCAAGCGGATGGCACAAGCGGCCGACGCACCGGTGCGTTTTCGGGTGCAACCCTATCTGTCGGGAAAACGCGAGCTGATGGCGGGGCTAACCCGTGATCCCACCTTCGGCCCCGTGGTCCTCTTCGGTCTGGGTGGTGTAGCCGCCGAGGCGTTGAACGAAGTGGCCTTGCGGTTAGCACCACTCACCCGCGCGGACGCCGAACAGATGCTTGACCAGACGGCAGCGGCACGATTCCTAGACGAATTTCGGGGCGACGCGCCGGCTGACCGGGAAACATTAATCGCCCTCCTTCTTGGCCTTTCAGAGTTGGCCGTAGCGCGGCCCGACGTACTGGAGGTAGACATCAACCCCCTCATCGTCGGAGCCCGGGGCATGGTCCAGGCGGTAGACGCGCTGGTTGTCACGGGCAAGCCTGACGACGCCACACCCAAACGCCCACCGGTCGACATCGCCCATTTGGGTGCAATCTTCCATCCGCACTCAGTCGCCTTCATCGGAGCCTCCGACCAGTTCGGCAAGTGGGGGCACCTTCTTTTATCCAACGTCATCTCCGGTGGATTTACCGGCAAAGTCCATCTGGTCAACCACAAGGGCAAACCAATCGCCGGGCGGAAAACCTACCGGTCGGTAACCGAGATCGAAGAACCGGTCGACCTGGCCGTGATCACCCTGCCCGCCACACTGGTGGAACAAACCTTGGAACAACTGGGTCAAAAGGGGATCAAGCACGCCGTTCTCATCACCTCCGGGTTCTCTGAAATCGGTCCGGAGGGACGCGAGTTGGAGCAGCGCATCGTCGACAAGGCGGTGGAAAACAACGTCTGCTTTCTTGGACCCAACACCATGGGCATTTGCAACCCACACAAAAAATTCTATCTGCTCGGCGCGGTCACCCACCCCAAACCGGGCTCTACCGCGCTCATCTCCCAGTCGGGCAACATGGGCGTGCAACTGCTTACCTTCGCCGAAAACCAGGGACTGGGCATCCGCGCCTTTGGAGGGAGCGGCAACGAAGCGATGATCGCCATTGAGGACTTTATCGAATCCTTCGAAGCCGACGAAAAAACCCGAACGGTCGTCCTCTACGTGGAGTCTGTCAAGAACGGGCGGCGATTTTTCGAGGCGACACGCCGGGTCGGGCGCATTAAGCCAATCGTGCTGCTTCACGGCGGGATCACCGACGCCGGGGGACGCGCCGCTGCCAGCCATACCGGGGCGCTTGCCTCCGACGCGCGGGTGTTTGAGGCCGCCTGTCGTCAAGCGGGGGTGGTAATGGTGGAAAGCCCCATGGACATGCTCGACATACCCGCAGCACTCTCGTCCCTGCCCCTGCCCAAGGGTCGCCGCGTGGCGATCATGACGCTAGGCGGCGGCTGGGGTGTGGTCACCAGCGATCTATGCGCCAGGCACAAACTCAGCTTGCCCCCGCTCTCTCCGGATTTGATCGCACAGTTTGACCAGTGGCTGCCCCCCTACTGGAGCCGCGCCAATCCCGTTGATCTGGTGGGTGACTCGGACTTGTCGCTTCCCGACAACGGACTGGAAGCGCTGATGGCCTGGGAAGGATGTGATGCCGTGCTGGATTTGGGCATTATCGGCCGCTCCCTCATGGTGGACCGCTTGATCGAAGCCACCCTCACCACTGATCCAAGCCGCAATCCCGAAGAGCTGGCGATAATCCGCACCATGGGGAAAAAAATAGAACAGGACCACATCGCACACACCACCCGGTTGATGGAAAAATACGAAAAACCCGTGTTGGGGGTGAGCCTGCTTAGCGACCCGGGCCAACGCACGCTCCACGACGTGGAAGGATGCATTTATAGCGGGCTCTTTTTCCCCTCTCCCGAACGGGCCGTTCGGGCGCTGGCAAAGATGTGCGACTACCGTGACTTCCTCAAACGTGAAGGCGTGGTTCGCTGAGTCGCTTGGGCTGCTCGGTTTGGCCCCGCGACCATGGTTTCGAAATCGGGCGGCGGCCATTGTCAATTTTAAATTTGCGTTTTCGATGTTTCTGCCATAATTTAGTTAAAAACGAAATTGCAAGTTGTCATTAACCCTTGGAACAAATCACCCGGGTCAAATAAAAAATTCGGTCGGCAGTCGTGGGTAACGTGAAGAGTATTAAAATTTTATCAGTCTCCGATATTGTTGAGCCGATGCTGGATCGGCGGATCGAGTCTGACCTGTTTAAAGGTATCGATCTCATTGTTTCCTGCGGCGACCTTCCTCCGGAATACCTTTCTCGGTTGGCTCATTTTCTTAAAGCCCCCCTTTACTATGTAAGGGGCAACCATGATATTCGGTATGATGATAAACCGCCTGAAGGCGGCAATGACCTGCACGGCAGCCTGGTGCGATTCGAAGGAATAAAAATCCTGGGGTTGGAAGGATCGCATTGGTACAATGGCGGTCCCCATCAATACACCGAGGGGCAGATGCGCGCCATCATCCGTCGACTGCGTCCGACACTCTGGTGGAGGGGTGGTGTTGATGTAGTGATTACACATGCTCCGCCACGACACATTCATGATGCGGAAGATCCCTGCCATAAGGGATTCGAATGCTTTCGCTGGCTGATAGATAAATATCATCCGGGCTATTTCATTCATGGCCATATCCATACAAATTTTTCCAATTCCGCCGAGCGCTTGTCGATGGTCAATTCAACCAAAGTGATCAATACTTATGGGTATTATCTGATGGAGATTAAAGCGCCTGCCGGTATTCCAGGTAGATCTGCGAATTCACGCATTAAAGAAAAAGATACGTCATCGGTTAAAAGCTTCAAGGATCAGCAAAAAAGAGAAGAGGCCTTTGATTCCAGAGATCGTGGAATTCGAACCGTAGCGCTGAATAAGATCATGGGCAGTGTCGGCCGCTATCAGGATTTTGACAGCCAGTTCCGGTTCAAACAGAAAAGCGCCTCAGAGCGATACCAATGGATCAAAAAGGCCATGCAAGGTGGGCTCGCATTAAAGCCGGTGGATCTTTACGAGATCAAGGACGAATACTATGTACTGGATGGAAATCACCGGGTTGCAGCCGCCAAAGAGATGGGTCATGATGAAATTCTGGCACATATTATGGAGTTTATCCCATCCAAAAAGACCCTTGAAAACCTGCTTTTCCGGGAGCGCGCAGAATTTGCCGATCGTACCCAGCTGCCGACTGAGATTAATCTAACCGAGGTCAGCCAATATGCATATCTGATAGACCAGATTAGTGAACACCAGGAATACATGCAGAGCCAGAAAGGACATTTATTTTCCATTGAAAAGGCGGCCCTGGATTGGTACCGAACTATTTACCGTCCCCTGTGCACCATCATTCAACGAAGTAAATTACTTGATTCTTTCCCCGGGCGCACGGATACCGACCTGTATGCTTACATTACCTTTTACCAATGGAAAGAGGGCCGTAAACGTCGTTACGAGGCGGGTATCGGTAAACTTATTGAACAAAATATGGAGAAATTTCGACAGAAAATGACCGACTTAAAAAACATTGAATACCCGGAGATGAAACGGGGAATAACCGTTTTCATCCTGATGAGCGTACAGGCGAAAAAAGAGGAAAAACTCATTGATAAACTTTTTTTGATCAAAGAGGTCCGGGAGATTTATTCTGTGCACGGAGATGTCGATCTGTTGGTGAAAGTCGAGTTGACACGCGATCTGCTCAGTTCGGATGCCGAAGTCATTTCCCAGTTTGTGCAGAATAAGGTACGTCAACTGCCGGGAGTTCTCAGCACCAACACGCTGATACCAGGCTTTTCCAAGGTCAAAAGACCCTAAATGTCCGCTTCAGATCGTCTCCAAAAATGCAATCAGGGCCGTGACTTCCTCTTCGGAAAGGCTTTTAAACTCCGGCATATTTTTATAAGGTGTCGCCAATTGCTTACGGATACTCTCTTCGTTGGCCGTTTGGCCGCTGACCGGCAGCGTCCCCATTTGAAAAAGCCCTTTCAGTCCGGGCCCCACTTTTTCATCCGTGCGATCGATATAATGACAGGCGGAACAATTGTTTTCGAATACCATGTTCCCTGTATTTGCGAGCGCTTCACGAGTTTTCTCGATACTTGCTCCGGTTGTTTTTCCGCCTGGACCATAGACAAGTTCTCCGCCAAAAAAACCGAGCCCGATAACGGCCAGAAGACATACGATTTCGGTTATAACCAACTTGCCGCTGCCGCTTTGATTGATAAACGCCAGCAAGGTGGAAACAATCAGGAAAATCAACAGCAGGCCGGCCAGCAGAAATTTTATTTGGAAGGGAAGCAGCCAGGCCCCCTTATAGAAATGCTGCCAATCCATATATCCCAGCAGCACGGTGATCGGCAGGGTCGCCAGGGTGAGAACGAAAATATGTCGGGCGGTTTGGAAAAAACGGTCACGCTTTGACAAGTATCCGACCATTAAAAAAATGAACGCCGCCATAACCAGTCCGATGGTAAGATGAGTGATGGTGGGATGCAGCGGGTGTGTATACCCGATTTTTATCAGATTGTGATAAACAGAATCAAACATGGCGGCCCGCCTTTTCTTTTTGGCAGGCAGAGACCGAGCGCTGATCAGCCCTTTCCATCTGCCTGTATAATTCAATGATTGTTATTTTTAAGCGTCCATAGTTCTCAGACATGTCTGAATATTATAATACCGTATTTCCCGTTTGGCAAAGAGGCGTGGGCGGGAGGGTGCTTGGAGTGGCTTGAAATCCCCCTGAGTCCCCCTTTTCAAAGGGGGACGCAAAGGAATATGCCATCCTGGGCGGGGCTACCATCTCTGAACGGGCATTATTTAGGCTCGGTAAACAACCAGTCATTATCTTTCTTGGCCCCGTGGGGGCTTTTCCCGGAATAAACTCCCGGATAGCCGGGCCATTTTTCCCACTTTTGATAGGGATCGGTTTTGATGATATGCGTCCAAAGTTTACCGGCATCCGTCGGCATACATTTTTTTTAGTTCATCCTGGATCAATGCCCTCAGATCCCGGTCGGCTTTTTCCTTTTTTATCGCGTCACCGGTTCGGATCGCTTGAAAAAAGGCGGTGCACTTTCTTTGAGCGCCGATATTCCAATTAGCCGTGTAACCGGTTTTTCCCGATGGATCGGACTCGGTTTCAACGGAGGAGGAAGCATCCCTTCGGCCATGGGCCCAATTGATGATATGCACGTAAAAAATCAGGGCCCGATCGATCAGAATATAGAGAAACTGGATATTCTCATTGGGCCCCACCCGAACTTGCTGCCCCCCCAGGGTCATGCCGGCAACCTTAGTGTCAGCCAGTTGCCGGCCGCCGCCGAAGGCTGCCCAGCCGGCCCCGACAGCGCTGCCGATGACGGTAAAAAGACCGAAGGTGAGACCATGGGCGGCCACATCTATGGCCGCACCAATAGTGCCGCCCGTGATTCCGGCAAGCGTGGCCAGTTGTTTTCGTGTCAAACCAAGGACCTGCCATGTTTCTTCATTAAACAAATCCTGATGAATAATCGACTGGCGCGGAAGATCATAGTTGAAAATATTGTGCTTATACAGCCTGCGTATCCGCTGATGCGCGATGGCCTCAATTTTTTCAATCGCCTGTGTATATTTTTCGAACAACTTTTTTTTCAGACTTTCTTCGTCGGTTTTTTCCGTGTAGTTTCTGGTTATGGAAAATTCGAGGCTTTCGGTGAGCATCGTTAAAATGATTTCCACAGTCAGGGCATTACGATGGGCCCAGTCTTTTTTAAACGCTGAAATCACGGTGGCAAGGGGGGTGATCCAGTCCTGGTCAATTCCCTTTAAACTTTCCAGTAGAGAGATTCGTTCGGCGTAGGTGGCCTGATGGGCGTTAAAAACACGGATGGCGTTGAAATGGCGCCGGAACGCGGTTTTCCATTGAAATAAATATTCGGTATCGTCTTCCTTGCAATTAATGATGGCCATGCGGGGCGCACCGGTGAGGCGCAAGACTTCCATTTCCGCCTTATCGACACTGCGAATGGGTCTCGATCCGTCCACCACATAGATAACCCCTGCCCCTTGAGCGATGGGGGTCAGCAGTTCGCGATCCTGGGCCAGGTCCGGATCATCAGCGTGGCTGTCGAGAAAGGCCGGTACAATCCGATCATTACGATCTTCATTGGCTTTCATCCAGCGCAAAATTCTCCTTGGATTTTGAAAACCGGGGGTATCGATAAAACGGATAATTTCCTGATCGTCAATGATCACCGGGAAGGTCTGGCACACAAGGGTTTCACCGGGAGTGGGGCTGATGCGCACACGATCGTTTTCAGCCAGGGTAGAGACGACCGACGATTTCCCCTCGTTGGGGTGCCCCACAATCGCAAAGGCCGGTATTTTTTCAGAAGTCGCCATGAACCAGTCTCTCCAGTCGCAGATACGGATCGCCCAGGGTTGCTAATTTTTCTTTCCAGGTTCGCCAGTTGATCGGCGTTACCCGGGTAAAAATTGTCTCCGACTTTGGTTTGCCGATCAAGCCGATGAGGATCGGCGCGCGCTCACCGAAATGATGACGAAGCGCCTTGATAAAGGCAAGATCCTCAATGATGGGAGGTTGCCAAGCCTCCTGCAGGATGAGAATGTGGGTCCAGCCATTTTTTGACCCGACCGCGCTCAACCGATCCGCCACAATGATTTCATCGGTGTCGCCTTGATCAATCCGGATTTTTTCAGCGACGCGCCCACCCAGTGTCTGTCCGATGGTCATCTCCAGGTCTTCATCCGAACATACTTCGAAAATGTCATCCGGTATAAGGACGATAAATCTTTTTTCGGTAATCGTATTTTTTTCCTCGGCAGGTATTTCTTCCGGTACCACTACGCGGGTTGTATCCGGCCGGGATTCTACCGAGGTTCCAAATTGCACCCCAAATTGAACTTGGGGTGTAACCATCCGATCGACGAGTTGGTCACAGGCGCCGTGGGTCAACTCAGTCTTATCCAGTAAGTACCGCTGGGTCGTCAGACCGAAAAAAAACAGTCCGATTCGTGGCAATAACCCGTAAAACAGAACAGCGAGACATAAAAAAGGCCACCAGGCCACCAGGTCTGGAGTGGCAAGATGATAAATGCCGTCTTTTAATACCAGGCGACTGCCTTCGATCTGGGCAAGGGTCGGGTGGGCCAGTTCCGGCGGGACAAACCAGGCCCAGGGAGCCGCCAGCCATTTAACGATAATGTGGACCACACCTGCGCTGACCTGCAGGGTGGACTGCCATCCGAAGGCCATGTCGGTCCCGAGGACTCTTAAAAGGGTGGCGCCTAAAACCCCCAAGTTGAATCCGATCCCGAATAGCTGCGCCAAAATGAAAATCGGCCAGTAAAACAGAGAGCCGTAAATCTGCCTTTTACCTCGCACCAGCCCGAGGACAGCAGACAGGCCTTCGCGCCTGGCGCCGGAAAGGGATGTCATGACCCTCTGCTTTAATTTTCCGGATAGGGTAATGACCAGGCGGCTGAGAACTGAATAAATCACCGAAGTATAAAACAGTCGCGGCCGAATCAGACGGATCAGGAGAAGACCGCCCAGCAACAGCACCAGCAGGATCTGCGCAAATACCGTCGTGCCCAAATAGACGGATATGTTCAACGGCGCAGTCCCCGTGTAGGTCAAAATAGAAAAGGCGAGGCCAATACCGGATAGACTGCCCAGGAAAAAAAGTCCATATCCCAGAAGACGGGAAGTTTCGGCAAATGCTTCCCCGGGCAGGACTGCCTTTGCACCGGTCGTACCTATTTCCATTTCCCGGCGTTGGTCAAGCCAGGATTTGATGATGAACCGTCGGGGATATGATTTTGTTTTGGGGATCCGGGGCTGGATTTTTTTAAGAAAAATACCCCGGTCCCGTGCATCGATATCCAACTGGCTGGATTGGTCAGCATTCTCCGCATCAATGTGGAGAAAATACTCCAGATCGATCAGGTCTTTAATGTGCCATTTGGTTTTCATCGATTCGTAAATTGCTACCGGTTTCCATTATCCATTATCGATTTATGATTTATGGAATCGCTCCGCTCAACATTTTTATAAAATTGGCAGAATACCTTCAATTACCAATCACCAATCGTTAATCACAAATCCAAAAACGCCATGGTCACACGGCTGACCAATCCCCAGATGGCATCGGCGGGAAAGGTATTTTCAATGGATCGATCAAATAACACCTTGACCGCCGGCGCGAATTCCTCATCACCCCGCCATAACAGATAATAAAGCGGTACCCGCGGAAACGGCAGCATCCGGCACGCCACATCGGCCATATCCAGAGGGTTGCCACCCAGTGCCTCAGCCGCTCTTTTGAAACTTTCCGGATTATGTCCGTAACGGTCAGGGATCGGATCTACCTGAAGTTCATGCGGGCCGACAAAAAAGTGACCTTCCTTTAAATCTTTTACACCCACGATGTCTTGGCCCATGGGGTAGACTGCTCGGATATTGTTCAAGTAGACCACAGTTGCCAGCGTCAGCAGGGGATCGTCCGATACCGCCCAGTGATTGCCAACCCGTTCCAGCAGGCATCGTTTCGAAAAATCGACACACCTTTTTTTATTTAAAAATCGAAACTGAAGTCGATCTTCATCCAAGGGATCGAAAAAGGTCACATTGACCAGATCCATTCGATCTCTTTTTTGGAGGCTTTCCCAGTATTGGTCAGCGACCGGCAGATGAGAGCCGTTCGATGCATATTTTTCAGTTTCGTCTGACATTTGTCTTCCTATCTGTTAACAGGTAAGGCTGAGTCAAATTTCAATATAACATATTGATTAAAGTACAAATCAATTTAAAAATTCCCATAACATCTTTTTCAAAAGGGGGTTATGGGAATTTTATTGACGGGATTCAATCTGATTTTGACGTTTTCTTGGTTAACAGGTCGTGTTATCTTGACACTCGTTGGGGTTTCGGTCAAACTAAATTTATTTTTTACTTTCACAACGGAACGGATCAGATGAAACAGTTACTGGTATTAGGCTTGTGTCTCTTTTTAATTGCCTGTGTCTCCACGGCGGACGACGATGATGACAATTTCAATTCGCCTGAGTCCAACCGGGCCATGCAATGGACCCGGAACAATCCGGCCCTTGTAAGCGCCATCAATGTCTCCATGGGGGTCCCACCGGCTGGATTTGTCAATACGTATTATGGCCAGTTCCATGCCACGGCGGTGCACCTCTGGGCCGATGGCCTGCCCGAGGAAGTGGACGGCTGGGCGGCGGTGCGACCGGTTCGGTTTGTGGCCTGGCTGAATAACCACGGGGCCAGTTTGTCCAACGGTTTGATTTTAGGAGGTAAGCCCGCCAATACACCTGGACGGATCGGTTTCCAGATCGGCGATGAGCCGTCCCGGTCTTGCGGTACGATTTCCTGCGCCGTGAATAACCTCAACGACATGGCAGTCGGTGTCAATGCCGTTCGCGCCGCCGATCCCGATGCGCTGATTATCGTTAATTTTAAAAAGAGCGACTTGCTGGAAGGTTCCCTCGATCACTACACCCGCCAGATGGACGGCGACATCATCAGCTACAGCCATTACAGTTACGGGCGGTCGGCCTACAAGGGTCTTGAATCCGTGCGTCGATACGGACGGCAATACAGCATGCCTTACTGGTGCTATTTAAAATCGTGGATAAGCCCGGGCGACCCGGATGGAAAAACCGCGTCGGATATGCGCTGGAACGCTTACTCCAGTCTTTTATACGGGTTTACCGGTTTCACCTGGTTTGTTTACCAGATCAATGCCGGCGGTGAAGTGGTCCCATCTTTTTTCAGGCGTGCCGGTGATTTCAATGCCGGACGCACCGGATTATGGGGTGAAGCCGCGCGGCTTAATGTCGCGTTGCAACACTTGGGGGGGGTGACCCGCAAACTGAACAGTACCGCCGTTCGATTTATTCCGGCCAAGGAGTTTCTGCAACCCGAGGGGACCACCAACTGGTATCGCGGCTCCGGTGATGACCCGTATATTACCGATATCGGGCCGGCTGATGAAGATGAACTGATGGAAATTTCCGTGGGATTTTTTCAGGATAATGGGGGCAAGACATACTTCATGATCCAGAACGTTGCCCATACCCACTGGATATCCACCGATGTGGTGGACTTAGTCGATCGCGGTACGGTTCGGGTGTCCTTCGACTTTTCGGCTGCGCCGTCCACCACCAGCCAATCGTATTTGTTTACCCTCAACAAAGGTACCGGTCAAAGCCAGAAGTTACCACTGACTCACGTGGAAGGCGCCCAGAGATACTTGGATATCACTCTCGATCCGGGGGATGTCATCCTGCTTTGGTATGATACAAACGCATAGAGCTGTTATGTCCACGATGTCATCAAGCGTGAATAATTAAAACCTTAATCGGTTTCGCAGCCGGCCGAACTGGCCTGTCAGGTCATACGCCTCAGGAACCGCCGTAACCGATTTGGATGTCGCCATTTTCGATAATCACCGGAACACGCCGTTCCCCGTTCGTGAGTTTTAGCAGTTCCTTCAATTTGTCGGGACCCTGTTTCACATCAATGTAATGGTGCGCTTTGTAGGCCTCCCTGGCCCGGGTGGTATAGGGTCAACCGGCTTTTCCATAGATAATGACCGTCTCGGCCATGACACTCTCCTTTCGTCTGGACAATCGGTTTGCCGCGATGAACCTATTCTTTATAGCACACAATGAAATAGGTGACCAGAAAATTGACGAACAGGAAATGGTGGCGTTTTTATTGTTTAGGAAACCATTTTCAGAGATAAAATTGCTATGGTAAGCAACCTGATCTTCGCGAGGAAAACACAACCCTTTCCTCAAGGGGGCAAGGTCAGGCTTGCAATTCGAGGCGATTTATGTTGAATTTGCCGAATCTTGGGGAATAAAGAGG
>JAOZUU010000287.1 GCA_029938515.1 Desulfobacterales bacterium
ATTTCTGGAAAGAAGAAAAAACCGTGGCACGGGTCGAGCATATGTTGAAGACCGGTAAGCCGCTGAGGAACTAAAAAATTAATTGAACGATTTTATTTATACGAAACCTGAATACTCTGATCCATAATTAGGGTGACGAGTAAAGATCCAGATCCAGAGGGCCCGGTTTTGGTTACCAGGGGGGATTTGTTTTGTTGGGCTGGATAATCCAAATCGAAATCGGGATCGCTATCGAAATCGAAATCGAAACAACATGACGCTTGGACACGAAAATTGGAAGTTCATTGAATGATTGGAATTTGTGATTTTCTCTACAAACTGCCAAGACAGAGCCGTTTATCTTTGCCCCCCGGGGACGGGATCTAAGACTGGTCCAAAGGGCCAGGTTTTTCAAGACAAAATAAAAGGAGGATTACCCCATGCGAGATGCTTATATCGTCACATCCGTGCGAACCCCCGGATGCAAACGCAAAAAAGGTGCGTTTAATGAAACACGACCCGAGGACTTGATATCGTTTATCCTCGACGCAGCCGTTGAAAAAACCCCCGCTCTGGAGAAAAAAGATGTAGAAGATATTATGGTCGGCTGCGCTTTTCCGGAAGCCGAACAGGGCATGAACATCGGCCGGGTCGCGGCTTTGATGGCCGGATTTCCCGTTGAGGTGAGCGGCGCCACCATCAATCGTTTTTGTTCGTCCGGCCTCGAAGCCATTGCCCAGGCCGCCTTGCGGGTCATGTCCGGCTGGTCGGAGGTCACCATCGGCGGCGGCGTGGAATCCATGACCTATGTTCCCCTGGGCGGCTATATGCCCAGACCCAATCCTGAATGGACGCAACAACATGCCGACCTGTACACCTCCATGGGGATCACCGCTGAAAACGTGGCCCGGCGCTACGGCGTTTCCCGTGAGGATCAGGACGAATTTGCCTGTCAGTCCCAGATGAGGGCTGCCAGGGCCCGCAAAGAGGGTTTGTTTACCGAAATCGTACCGACGCCTGCGGCTCGATACGTGTTACAGAAAGACGGCACCTATAAAAAAGAAACAACACCACAGCCATTCGATGACGGGATCCGCGATAACACAACCCTTGAAGGGTTGGCCAAACTGAATCCGGTTTTTGCCGCCGGAGGAACCGTCACGGCCGGCAATGCGTCTCAAACCACTGACGGCGCGGCGGCCACGATCATTATGAGTAAGGAAAAACTCGAGGCCCTGGGCCTGTCACCCATCGCCAAGTTGAAGTACTACACCACGATTGGATGCGAACCTGACGAAATGGGCGTGGGCCCCAAGTACGCCATTCCCAAATTGCTGAAGATGGCCGGAATGGACATCAAAGACGTTGGTTTATTCGAAATTAACGAGGCCTTTGCTTCCCAGGCCCTGCACTGCATCCGGGAACTCGGAATTGAAGACAGCATGGATAAAATAAATATCAACGGCGGTGCCATCGCCCTGGGCCATCCCCTGGGATGCACCGGCGCCAAACTGGCTGCTACCCTTTTGGCCAACATGAAAATAAAAGGAGTCAAATACGGCGTCGAGTCCATGTGTATCGGGGGCGGCATGGGAGCCGCGGCCCTGTTTGAATTGTGTGATTAAAAAGATACCTTGTATATCGTTCAGGGTTCAAAGGTTCAACGTTCAAGGTTAATTGATTTCGCGATAATTGTCACTTCTCAATAAATAGTGGTACGAAAATACATGTAGGAGCAACCGTTGAACCTTGAACGATGAACCGCTTAACCAATTTTAGGCCATGGCCGCGATCTTTGGCTCAGCCTTCGTTGCTCTCAGCACTTTTTCGATGGTTATCGCCATCTTTCTTTTATCAACCGGCTTCATCAGGAATCCGTCGATGTTCATTTGGAAGGCGTGCTGTCGATTCAGTTTTTCACTGAATCCGGTGCATAAAATCACCGGGACATCGGGACGAATCTCTTTAATTTCTTGAGCGAGCTTATCACCGGTAATATTCGGCATGGCCATGTCTGTAATGACCATGTCGAATTTCTCAGGCATTGATCTGAAAGCTTCCAGCGCTTCCGTACTGCTCGTTCGTACGGTAACCGTGTAGCCCAGCTGCTTGAGAATTTGTTTCTGTATATCCACAATCGCGGACTCATCATCCACAAATAAAATATGTTCCCTGCCGACCGGCAGGGGCCCTGTCCAGTCAACCGCCGTATCCACCACTACCGCCTGTCTGGCTAAAGGAAAATAGATGTTGAAGGTTGTCCCCTGCTTGACTTCACTATCCACGGTAATGTGACCATTGTACGTTTCGATAATTCCATGCACCACCGAAAGCCCCAATCCGGTTCCCTTGTGCTTCTCTTTGGTGGTAAAATAGGGCTCGAATATGTGATCAATATGCTCTTTTGAAATTCCCGAGCCATTATCAGTGATTGTCAACCTTGCATAGCTCCCGGGTTCCCAACCCGAGCGAACCTCTTTGGCGTCCCTGTCCAGAATAACCGGCTTGAGCTCAATCGCAATAAAACCGCCATCTTCAACCACGGCATGCGAGGCATTGGTTACCAGGTTGAACACAACCTGATGAATTTGCGTCGGATCGGCCTTTACGGTTAAAAATTTATTCGAAATGTGCTCCTGCAAGTCAATTGAGGTCGGGATGGTTGATCTAAGCATTTTTAAGGCTTCTTTCACCAATGAGTTCAGGTGAACTGGTTTTGCCACGTGTTCGGACTGACGGCTGAAGGTCAGGATCTGTTTGACCAGGTCCGTGGCGCGATTCCCGGCATGGAGTACTTCAGTTAAACTTCCATGCAGATGTGATCCTTCCTCGACATCGAATAAAGCAAGTTCAGTGTAGCCGATCACGGCGGAGAGAATATTGTTAAAATCATGAGCAATACCACCCGCCAAGGTGCCGATGGCTTCCATCTTATGAGCTTGAAGTATCTGCTTCTGTAGTTTCTCTATCTTTCTTTCCGCGGCAACCTTTTCGGTTACATCTTCGATAATGCCATCGAAATACGCGATCTCCCCCTTTCCATTCTTTACGACGGCTGTCGATACGGACCCAAGTAATAAAGTACCATCCTTTCTTTTCAGCCGAAGTCTTTTGTTTTTAATTACCCCATCCTGCAGTATCCTGGTACTGATTAATTTTCTTTCATCCGGATCCTGGTATAAATCAGAAACGGTTTTTTCAAAAAACTCCTCTCTGTTACCATAACCGAACATGTTGCAAATCGATGTATTTGCCTCAATAAATTCACCTCTTGGTCCGGGCGTATTTCTGAAATAACCGACATTGAGATGATTCGTTAAAGATTTGAATCTGTCGACTGTTCCCCGCAGTGCATCCTCTGCCTGCCGACGCTTTGAGATGTCGATAAATCCCTCAAGATAGTGTGTCCTTCCATTTAATTGAATTGGAATCACCGTTTTAAACACCGGTACTTCCGTACCATCCGCAGTCAATAATACCTGCTCGGAATTATCAACTTCCTGGCCGAGATCAAATACCGGGCACTTCCCTTCTTGAGCCTCGCAAATTAATTCATGACATTTTTTACCGACAATTTCGTCTGGATGAATACCTATAATTCGGGACGCTTCCGGGTTGACCTGCACGATCTTGTATCCTTCCGGGTCGATCACCATAATTCCCATGCCGATTGAATCCACGATCGTCCGCTGGCGTACCTCGCTTTCCACGAGTTTTTCTTCAGCCTGGATACGGGATCGGATTTCCTGATTTAATCTTCCTTCCCTCAAACTGATCAGCAGCCCACAAAGACCACCGATGAGAAGGGGATTGAGAAAAGTTTCAACAGCAAATGGCGAGCCAATGATCCCTTTTTGAATCACGGAAAAAAAACAAAGAAGTGCGGCCCCAGCGAGAAATGACAATGTGGCTTTAAGATAATAATCCATGCTTATTTTCATGTACTGTAGGCCCTGATAACTGTATTACTCTGAGCGTTGACACCACTAAACGATTCAAGAAAACCCAGCATAACATTTATACTATCAAATATCGTGCCAGAGATGGTTCCGGTCTGTCAGCTTCAAATTCATGGATAACTCATCGGCCTTGAATTGAATCTGATGTCCATTCCAAGCCCGGGTTGGTGCAAGCAAGGGCGTTCCGTTAAATATTTTTATATATTTTATCAGATACTTATAATTGTTATGGCTAAAATCCATCTTGCTTTCGAGACAGACAAAAACAGGGTGAGCAACAGTCCGGGTATTCATGTTATGAATCATAGTTGGAGATAAGAGATATGTCTGGTGATAAAATTATTGGTAGTCAAACGGCAACCATGTTATTCAAATTACAACATTCCAGTAAAATTAGCCACAAACTTACACAGACGTTTTATTCGGCTGACTCAGCCGAATAAAAGATTCTTGGCTTGATTTCTTATTAAATATGTATTATTATATTTAAATCAATTAAGTCCTGTTTAATATGCGGGATGGTTTCTCTCTGAAGGAAAAATCCATTTGTCAAAGTGGCACCCTCCAGTTTGCGACGTTGAAATTTTTTAAGAAA
>JAOZUU010000288.1 GCA_029938515.1 Desulfobacterales bacterium
GCATCGGTATTGTCACATGATTGACAACGGGCGACCGTATCTGCTGACGGGAAGAGTGGAACAGGACTGGGGTGTCTGTACTTTGAACGTGGGGAAGGTGGTGCCGCTGAAGGGATCACCGGGGTAAGGGAAAGAATCGGTTGCGTTCATATGTTAATGAGGATATGGATGCGGACTCCGTTGGCCCGTTTAACAGGACGAACGGCCAGCGGTAGGTAGGGGCAACCCCCCGTGGTTGCCCTGGCTGGACTTAAAAAATGAACGTTCAACATCGAACGTCCAACTTTGAACATTGAATGGAAAAGATGAAGAAACAGAAGAATCAGTAAGATTTTCGTTACTAGTATCAAAACGGCTGAAAAGAAACAGAATGAGACTTAAAATGACAGCCAGAAAAAAATCCACTCGTCAAAAAAATAATCGACATCGTTTTCAGAACAGACCCTCCGAAGAGCTGGACGCCATCATCGTCAAAGGCGCCCGGGAACATAATCTGAAGAATATCGATATTGAGCTGCCCAAAAAGAAGCTCATCGTCTTTACCGGGGTTTCCGGGTCCGGTAAATCGAGCCTGGCCTTTGATACGATTTTTGCCGAGGGACAGCGCCGGTATGTGGAATCGCTTTCTTCCTATGCCCGGCAATTCATCGGTCAGATGGAAAAGCCGCGCTACGATACGATTCGAGGCCTGTGTCCCGCCATTGCCATCGATCAGAAAGCGGCCAGCGTCAATCCCCGGTCGACGGTGGGCACCATCACCGAGATCTACGATTACCTGCGGGTCCTTTTTGCCCGCATCGGCGAGCAGTACTGCTACAAATGCGGGAAGAGAGTGGGGCAGGGCAACGCTGAAAGCATGGTCTCCCAGATCATGGAGATTCCGCCGACAACACGGATCATGCTGCTTTCACCCTTGGTGGAAAATCGCAAGGGCGAGCATCGGGCCCTGTTGGCAAAGTATCAAAAAGAGGGTTTTGCCCGAGTGCGCGTTGACGGCCAGGTGCAGGCCATTGAAGATGTCCGGGGGTTGTCCAGACACAGGAAACATACCATCGAGGTGGTTGTGGACCGGTTGGTGGTTCAAAAGGGGCCTAAATTTCGCAAACGGCTGACCGATTCGGTGGAAACGGTTCTGGCGGTGGGGCAGGGGGTCTTGATCGTTCATGTGATGGGACGCGAAGACCTGAAGATGAGCGAAGCCCGGTCATGCTGCGGTATCGCCTATCCGGAACTGGACCCGCCCCTATTTTCATTCAACTCGCCCCAGGGGATGTGCCCGGCCTGCAACGGCATCGGTGTCCGCATGGCCATCGACGAGAAGAAACTCGTACCGGACCCGGACCTGACCATTCGCCAGGGAGCGGTTATTCCCTGGCGCAACTACTTCCTCAATCCGGATCGTGAGAACGGTTCCTGGGGCGGCCGGCAACTGGCGGCGATGGCGTCCCAGTGGGGTATCGATTTCGATATACCGTGGAAGAAGTTGCCCAAAAAACAAAAGACGATTCTTCTCAAGGGCTCCGCGGGACGGGAAATGACGGTTAACTGGCAATCGGAAAAGATCCAGGGTGAGTTTACGACTACCTGGGAAGGGTTGCTGAATATTATGATGCGTCGCTATCGTCAAACCCGATCCGAAGGTCAGAAGAAATACTACGCCGGATTTATGTCTTCACGGACCTGTGCCGTTTGTCGGGGGAAACGGCTCAAACCGGAGGTTTTAAGTGTCCGGGTGGCGGATCGATCCATCGTTGATATCACCTTGATGAGCATTGCCGAGGCCCATCACTTCTTAGCCTCGCTCCGGCTTACCGGAAACCGCAAGCGGATCGCCGAGGAGTTGATCAAGGAGATTGGTGACCGGCTCGGTTTTCTCATCAATGTGGGGCTGAATTACCTCTCTTTGGATCGTAAGGGGCCAACCTTGTCCGGGGGTGAATCCCAACGGATTCGGCTGGCTTCCCAGGTGGGGTCTGAATTGACCGGTGTACTCTATATCCTGGATGAGCCTTCCATCGGGCTCCACCAGCGGGACAATATCCGGCTTCTCGAAACGCTTTGCCATCTGCGGGACATCGGCAATACATTGATCATCATCGAGCATGACCGGGAGACCATGGAAGCCTCCGACTGGATCGTGGATATCGGACCCGGCGCGGGGTTGTTGGGCGGACAGATTGTGGCTTGCGGTCCACCAAAGGAAATCAAGTCCAATGGGGCATCTTTAACCGGCCGGTATCTTAAAGGTAAAGAACGGATAGAAACCCCGTCCGTACGAAGAACTCCCCGCAAAGCAGGCAACCGGTGGATCACCATTAAAAAAGCCGCGGAAAACAACCTCAACCAGATAACCGTTAAGATTCCTTTGGGGCTGATGGTGGCCGTGACCGGTGTGTCCGGCGCGGGCAAGTCGACCCTGGTCAATCAGATTCTATACCCGGCCCTGGCGCGAAGACTTCATGATACTTCCCTGGCAGAGGGAAAACACGGCGGGATATCCGGGCTATCCGCCCTGGACAAGGTGATCAACATCGATCAGCGGCCCATCGGCCGAACCCCGCGCAGCAATCCGGCCACCTACACCAAGGTCTTCGATTCCATCCGTGAGTTGTTCAGTCTTCTGCCTGAAGCCAGGGCGCGTGGTTATAAGAAGGGGCGATTTTCCTTTAACTTAAAAGGGGGACGTTGCGAAGCTTGTCGGGGAGATGGTACGATCAAGGTGGAAATGCATTTTTTGGCCGATGTCTACGTCCCCTGTGAAATATGCCGTGGGCGGCGCTTTAACGAAGCCACGCTTCAGATCCGCTATAAAGGTCACAGCATCGCCGATATCCTCAACCTCTCGGTACGACAGGCCAGAGAGTTGTTTGTCAATCATCCCCGCATCCGGTCGATTCTGGATACACTCATGGATGTGGGCCTGGGATATATCAAGCTGGGTCAGCCGGCGACCACACTGTCCGGCGGTGAAGCGCAACGCGTCAAGCTTTCCCGGGAACTGGCCAAGAAGGGTACCGGCAACACGCTGTATATTTTGGACGAACCGACCACGGGGCTTCATTTCCAGGATATTAAAATGCTTTTGAACGTATTGCGACGGCTGGTGGACAACGGCAACACCGTGGTCGTGATCGAACACAACCTCGACGTCATCAAAACGGCCGACTGGATTATCGATCTGGGCCCCGAAGGGGGTGACAAGGGCGGCCGGGTTGTGGCCAAGGGGTCGCCGGAAAAAATAGTAGGAGTGAAAAGAAGTTATACCGGACGGTATTTATCTCCAATTTTGAATAAACACCCGAAAAAATGACTGCATTGCAAGACAAAGCCCGATCCAATCATGCCGATAGCGGATCTCAAAAACTTGGATCTCAGATTATTGCCGCCACCCTTGCCCGGTTTGTACTGAACACTGCCCGGCGGTTTGCCTATCCGTTTGCGCCGGCGCTGAGTCGCGGGTTGGGTGTCCCCATGACGGCGATTACCTCACTGATCGCCGTCAATCAGGTTACCGCCCTGATCGGGGTGGTTTTCGGGCCACTGACCGATCGCTGGGGATATCGACGTATGATGCTGGCAGGGATGGGGTTGATGATCCTGGGAATGTGGATTGGTGGTATTTTCGCCACTTATCTATCTGTTTTTTTGGCGATGTTGCTGGCAGGCCTGGGAAAATCCTTTTTTGATCCAGCCATTCAGGCTTATGTGGGCAACCAGGTGCCCTATCATCGACGTGCCCAGGCGGTGGGGATGATCGAAATCAGCTGGGCGGGGAGTTCATTGATCGGGATTCCGCTCGTGGGCATCATGATGCAATGGGCCGGCTGGGTATCCGCTTTCTGGATTATCGGCGGTCTGGGCATCTTTTGCTTGATCGGCATTTATCGGATTCTTCCGGGCGATACCTGTCATGGGGCCGGAACTGGTTCCCTTGCAACAATGTTCAATAGTTGGCGGTCATTGGTTCGAAACCGACCTGCCTCAGGCGCCCTTGGGTTCATTTTTTTTATCAGTGCGGCCAATGACAGTCTTTTTGTTGTTTTCGGGGCCTGGATGGAATCCGCCTTTGGTTTGGGATTGGCCAGCCTCGGTTTCGCAATGGCCATTATCGGTGTGGCCGAGCTCCTGGGTGAGGGGCTGACCGTCATGCTGTCGGATCGGATCGGATTGGGTCGTGCCGCTATCATCGGGGCGACGCTGACCACGGCTGCTTACCTGCTGTTGATTTTAATGGGACAAACGCTCACCATGGCCTTAACGGCATTGTTTGTGCTGTTCCTGGCATTCGAATTCACTGTGGTGACGACCTTGTCTTTATGTACCGAACTTCATCCATCGGCCAGGGCCACCATGATGGCAGGATTGTACGCCGCGGGAGCCCTGGGACGGGTTACCGGTGCGCTAACCGGCGGGATGTTATGGACACTATCCGGATGGACCACGGTTTGTATGGTTTCGGCTGCTATCAACGCACTGGGGGTCCTGTCGCTTGCCTGGGGAATACGAAACTGGAAAAGAACGGAGGATAG
>JAOZUU010000289.1 GCA_029938515.1 Desulfobacterales bacterium
AGTATCGTGCCCCAATAACATTGAAAATCCTACCTGAAATTAGATTTTCCGGCAAGGCTAAAATGTACAGATACCATCAAACCGATGGAACGATGGTGCCTGGTGATTATGATACCGTATCTGTCTTTCAGGTGACCTTGTAATCTCTTGCAAGGATCAACGGTGCCGTTAAAATCCTTGAAGTACAGATATCATGATTGATGGATGTCAGGTGAAGCAGATTTCAGTTTTTAACTATTGATAAATCATCTTCGCCCACCTACACTTTGTCAGATTAAAAAACGAAAACAATTACTAAAAGGAGATACCAATGGGATGTACCCGTTCTTTTGCCCTTGGGATTACGTTAATAATGATCGGTGGACTTTGTGGATGTGGCACCTTGAACGATTATCAGACGAAAGACACATTGAAACTGGCGAACTTAAAGCAGCCGGTTGAGGTGGTCCGGGACGAAAAGGGGATGGCTTACATCCGGGCCGAAAATCTGGATGATGCCTTGACGGCCCAGGGATTTGTCACCGCCCAGGATCGTTTGTTTCAGATGGAGATGATTCGGATGGCGGTCCAGGGTCGGATCAGCGAGCTGATGGGAGAAAAGGCCAGGCCGTTCGATATCCGGATGCGGACACTTGGGTTTTACCGGAATGCCCAAAAACATGCCCGACTCCTGAATGCCGAGACCCGACAGTACTTTGAAAACTACATTCGGGGTGTCAATGCCTACATCGATACACGGCCGAAAACCCGGCCCCTTGAGCTGAAACTGGCCGGCATCCAGCCAAAACCGTGGTCGGTGCCGGATGTACTGTCCATTATCTATTATATGAGTTGGGGATCTTCGGCGAACCTGGAAACCGAAATCATCGCCCAGATGCTGCTTGAAAAAATTGGCCCCGACCGGGTGCATGAGGTTTTGCCCCTGAATATCAACCCGGATGATGTGCCGGATGATGCCAGTACTGCCGAGACGATCGAGGTCCCGGGAAAAGGTCAAGCGAAGATTTTATTCACCCGGGCCGGTGCGGTTTTTAACGATCCCTATCGCCTGAATATTGGCAGTAACAACTGGGCCGTTGGTGCGCCGCTATCGGCCGGCGGAAAACCAATCGTGGCCAATGACCCCCACCTGGAAGCCACGATGCTGCCCGGCCCCTGGTACCCGTGCGGATTGATCACGCCAACGTTCAGAGCCGTGGGTGTGAATATTCCCGGGATACCGGGATTCGTTGTTTTCAGGAGCGACCGTATTGCCGTTGGTATCACCAATGCCTACGGCGACACCCAGGATTTATTTCTGGAAACTCCCGATCCGGACAATCCAGATCGCTACATGGAAGGAGATAAATCCCTGCCATTTGAAATTATAGAAGAAACCATTACCATTAAAGATAAAAAGGCACCCGATGGTATTCGCAAAGAACCGATCAAGATCAGTCTGACCCGACGGGGACCGGTGGTTTCCAAGGTATTGCCGGGGCTAGTCACAGACAAGATCGTTACCCTGCGATGGTCTCCTTTTGAAACCATGGAGCCGCAGATGGGGCTCAAAAAGATGCTCATGGCCCGGTCTGTGGCGGATGTCCGCAAGGCGCTGGCAGATACCAACCTGCTCATGCTCAATTTCGTTTTTGCGGATACTGACGGCAACATCGGGTGGCAGGTGTCGGGCAAACTGCCGATCCGTTCGCAAAAAGACGGGACGTTTCCACAAATGGTCAAGGACGGTTCCGACAACTGGATCGGATGGATTCCGTATGATGATATGCCTCAAAGCTACAACCCCAAGCGGGGATGGGTCGGCACCTGTAACCACAAGACGGTCGGTAAAGACTATCCCTACTACTATTCTTCTCATCAGGCGTCTTCCTACCGGTATCGTCGGTTGAAACAGCTCATGGATCATCCGGCTAAAAAGACGGCTGTCGATTTTTGGGAGTTTCAACGGGACACGTTGAATTTGATGGCCGAGGCCATCGCGCCGGTTATGGCCGAAGCGTTGTCAGTTCACAAGGAAACCAGGGCCATGGGGCAAATCCTTTCCGAATGGGATTTTCATGATGATGAAAATCAGGCCGCCCCGACCATCTTTCAGGCGGTTTATCGCCACTTTGCGTTGCTGGTATTTATAGATGAGCTGGGCGAAGAACTTGCCGACACCATGCTGAATAATTGGTATTTCTGGCAGGAGCGGTTGCAACGGATGGTTCTGGAAAATGACTCTCCCTGGTTTGATGATCAAAGGACGACGGATGTCACGGAAACCCGGGATGACCTGCTTTATCGGGCCGCCTTGAATGCAACCAAAGACCTGTCCGGCCAGATGGGATCGAAACCGGAAAAATGGCTCTGGGGAAAAATTCACCATATTGAGTATTTAAATCCGATTCGGCGAAAGGGAATCGGCAAAGGCGTTTTAGGGGGTGGCTCCCATCCTGTGGGCGGTTCGGGAGAAACTCTGAGGCGAAATTTCTACGCTTTCAAGCAACCGTTTGATGTGATTGTATCTGATTCCCTTCGGATGGTGGCTGATCTGGGCGATCCGGAAAAAGTGTTGGCTGTTCTACCCGGCGGGGTCAGCGGCCGGACGTTTCATCCCCATGCCAAGGACCAGGTCGATCGGTTTATCGAGGGTGAAAAAGTGTATTGGTGGTTCAGTGATGCGGCCATCCGGGACCATGCCGAAACCACGCTTCTTCTGAAACCTTGAAGGCCGTAAAAAGCCGGATTTCAGACGGTTTCGTAAAAAGTTCAAGATCAAGGCGCGCTTTATTTCGTTTTGTGAGGCGTACTTATGTACGCCGCAGCAAACACGAAATGAAGCGCAACGCAGATATTGGGCTTTTTACGGAATCGTCAGAATTGATGCGTGTATGCGAGATGCAACCCAAGATCCGGGCTGTTGTCGTGGATGAAAATGTTTTCGATGATCCCGAACTCTATAACTCCCATGTTTGAAGGCTGCCATTTCAATCCGAAGGTGACCTCCTGGGAAGGATCACTCAATTGGCCGAAGTCTTCGGCCGCCCCTTGAATGGCCAGATACTGGAACAGAATAGAAAAATTCGGGCGCCAGCGCCATTCAAGACCGAGCATGGCGGAAAGAACCGTATCGTTCAGTTGAAGCTCCAGGTATTCACTCTGCCCGTAATAAGTGAAACCACCCGAGAAATAGGTGTACCAGCGGTCGCTCCAGCGCTTGGAAATACCAAGGGATACCCCGACATCGATCGGTTCACCGTCATCCCCGCCGTCAGGTGTTTCCACCCCGTATCGCAAGGTCCCCGAAAGACCGACCGCCGGCCACCGATCGGTCCCGTGATGAAGAATATACTGGGCGGAAAAACTGATCCCGGCATTTTGCAGACGATCTACATCGTCGGTATCCAATAAAACGTTTCCTGCTTCATCGTATAGAATAATCCGGGTTTGATTGCGGGGATACTCGCTGCGGCCCGTTTGGTCAAGATTCAGAATATCATGAAAACTCTGAATAAAACCGTCCATCGCTCCCCCAAAATAGTCGCGCCGGTCGTAACCCAGGCTGATGAAAATCCGCGGGCTGATACCATAACCGAGGGCAAGGTCCGTATCGAACATTTCATAATCGAGTAAGTACCTTTCTTCCTCTCCCCATACATTTGTCCAGGTGCCGCCTATACGGGCCTGAAAATGGCCGGGTATAATTTTCCCGGGACCCGCGGGGAGTAAGGACAACCGGAGACTGTGGGCCGGTGACTGGGACCGGATTTGAAAGGGGCCGAGCCCGAAATGATAGCCGGGTTCCACTTCTTCAGCAAGAACCGGCATCGATATCATCAGGAGTGCCATCACCATCGCTGGGAAGAGACGGAATAGAGAGGTTCCAGTGGGTTTAAAGCAAGAACGTGTGCAGGATTGGTTGTGAACGAATCGGTCGCTATCCATGAAAATGGCTCCATTTATTTTGTCCGAGGCCCTTGTTGTTTAGCGAAGAAATATGCCAGACTGATCGACCGGCGTCAAGAGAGGAAAGGGTGGGAACCATCTTTATAATAGGGTTTTCATTGAATAAAAAACATCATCAATTAATGTTTTTTATAAACAGGCGCATATTCTGTTCGAGCATTGCACCCGCCATTAAATCTTCCATGGCAGCCGTATAGTGTTCGGTTTCGATGCCGGGGATGAGCGTGTTCTGATCGATAACGGCTAAAACAACGATGTTCTGCATGCGGGGATCGTCCAGATCCGGTGTGGATACTTTGTATTCTTTTATCCGGCGATTGTCGCACACACGACTGACCATCTCTTCGCTGACTTCTTTGTCCTGATTGAGACGGACCGGCAAGGGCTGCCAGACCGTATTGTAGTAAACGAGACTTCCTCCGTTTTTTAAGGCCCCGGTGACCGCCCGCAGGGCCTCGTGTCTTTCCAGGGCCACTACCAGATCGGCCTGACCCCTTGGAATTAAAGGGGTGTGAACTTTTTTCCCGATTCGTATCTGTGAAACGACAATGCCGCC
>JAOZUU010000290.1 GCA_029938515.1 Desulfobacterales bacterium
GTTCCTGCTGCCATCTGATCCGTTTATTGGAGATATTGATATCTCCTTCGGATTTATCGTAATATTTCATAGGAACATTCTTTCCCGATTGGTTGGTGTCCTTGATGCTACTTTTAGGTGGGATCAATCGATCTTATGATCAATGGCCGTCAGGCTTGGTCCAGTCCTCTAAGGACAGGTGATGTTTAACCTTATAAAAAGATTGGTCGTTTGTGACCAGAACGGCACCAACAGCGACCGAATGGGCGGCTATCAGCATATCCATCGTTCCAAGAGGGACTCCCTCACTTTCACAAGAAGTGCGTAATCGAGCGTATGTCTCTGCGGCGTCTGAATCCCAAGGCATAATTTCAACGCGAATTAAAAATTCTTTGACCGCTATCGGCAGGCGCTTAGCCTCCGGTTTTCTGGCTACACCACGAAGCAGTTCCGCTTGCGTGATTGATGAAATACATACGGTTTCCATCGGCACTTTAAGCAAGTGCTCTCTGGCAACAACAGGTTTACCTTTAATAATATAGCTGGCAGTGTTTGTATCCAGCATGTAAAGCTGCATCCTGTCCGCCATCAAAACATATCCCTGTCCGAAGGTGTTTCGTTGTCACGATCAGTCATAAAATCTTCCGGCACATCGATGGTTTCAATCAGCTTGAAAAAAGTTTCCCAAGATCCCGGTTTACGCGAGAGAATGATATCGCCGGTATCAGGCTCTTTTCGGATGAAAACTTCTTTGCACTCGAATCGGAAAACCGCCGGCAACCGTACCGCCTGGCTGCGGCCATTCATAAATAATTTGGCTGTATGACGCATTGTATTTACCTTTTTTAATCAGTGAAGCTTTCTGGCGTCAAACTGATGTATATATCAAAATATATCTCACAATTTGTAATATATCAAGATCTATTTTTTCCGATTTTTTGTCGGTCGGGAAGTTGGTGAAACATCAAAAGCGTTGCACGGAAACGACCCAAGTGATCATTTCCGTGCGATTAGTATATAAATTTGAAAGCCTGGTGTTAGGCTTTCAAATTTATATTGGTCGATATTTTTCCGGCAGCACTGCTTGGGCGGCCCATTCTTTCGGGAACCGCTCGCCGGGAGCCTCATTGAGTTTTTCTTTCCGGGGTTTTAACCCGGGGCGGGCGAATTCCATGTGGCCTTCTTTTAGCGTTCGGCCGTTGATGGCTGCTTCGGAACGCAATCGCTGACCGACGGTTTTTTCCATCTGGCGACCCAGCCAGAGCACCCGATCCACGTTGTAACCGTGTTCGATCCCCATTTCATCGATTTGCACCAACAGGTCTTCCAGGCAAGTCAGTCCAACGAAGCGGGGGTCTTCGTAGTAGTACTCACCGGTACCGGGGACGGGGCAATCGTCCATAAAGTTGGACGGCTGACCGCCCATGCCGCCAAGGGTAGCCTCAAAATGGGTGATGCCCGCCTGAAGGGCCGCTAAAACGGAAGCCGAGGCCACCCGTTTGGTTTCATGGAAGTGGGCGAGGTGCAGATCGGTATTGGGGATTTCATCCAGGATCATGGAAAAATAGCGATACACATCCGGAGCCGATGCACTGCCGTCATGGTCGGCATGTTCAATATCAGCGGCGCCGATCTCCAGCCAGCGCTTAGTAAACTCCACCGCGTCTTTCATATCCGTGGCACCGGCGATGGGACTGCCCCAGATGGTGCTGACGGTGCCGCACATTTTAATCCCGGCGTCGGTACACTTTTGAATGCAGCGTTCGGCCTCTTTCCAGTACTCGGGCAGGGAAGTGCCGGAGTTGGCAAAATGATGCTCTTCTTCGGTGGACACCATCATCAGACAGCGGTCCGGACCCACGCCCTTTTTCTTTAAGGCGATGGCTCGATCGACGCCGGGTTCCCGGATGGTAACGGCCGTGATACAGATATCGTCATAATTGACCCCTTTTTTGGCACATCGCCGTTTAAAGGAATCGCTGCGCAGGTGGGCCAGGACTTCATCAGCATCACTGAATTGGGGCATCAGAAACGCGCTGGCCAGATTGGTCACTTCAATATTGCGGCATCCGGCGAAAATGAGTTGCTCGGCATAGTAAATCTTGGCACGCGTGGAGATAAATTTTTCCAGATGCTGAAAACCGTCTCTGACAGTGATATCTCCGATGGTTACCTTTTTGGGCATGCGTGGAAAAATGTTGTAATAATCGTGTTCGCTCATTGTTTTGTTCTCCTTTATTTGCCTTTATAAATGGGTTTTCGTTTTTCCTGAAATGCGGCCAACCCTTCCAGCCGGTCCTCGGTGGGGATCAACGTCCAATAAGCATTGGATTCGATGGCCAGCCCGGTGGACAGATCGGTCTCCAGGCCGTGGTTGATGGCGTGCTTGGCCTGGGCGATGGCCAGCGGCCCGGCTTCGCAAATCATGGCCGCCATCTGGCGACATTCGGTCAAAAGGGCATCGGGTTCGGCGACTTTGTTCACCAATCCGATGGAAAAGGCTTCTTCGGCAGCAATACGGGCCCCGGTAAAAATCATCTCCTTGGCCTTCCCTTTTCCCACGAGTCGGGGAAGCCGCTGGGTGCCGCCGGCTCCGGGAATGATCGCCAGACGGGTTTCAGTCAGTCCCATGGTAGCGGTGGTCGATGCCACCCGGATATCCGCCGCCAACGCCAATTCGGTACCGCCCCCCAGGGCCACACCGTTAACGGCGGCAATCACCGGTTTGTTCAAGTTCTCAATGTTGGAAAATAAATCCCGAATCGTATAAATATACTCTTTCACCTGGACCGGTGACATCGTCCGCCGCTCCTTGAGATCGGCGCCGGCACAGAAAGCCCGATCTCCGGCACCGGTAACGATCACCACCCGGATACTGCTGTCAAACCGGATTTTGTCCACCTGCCGACCAAGGGCATGCAGCAGCGAGAAATCAAGTGAGTTCATAATCTTGGGGCGGTTTAACGTCAACAAAAGGACGCCGTCTTGTTCTTCAGCCAATAAGATGTCATCGGTCATTGTGTTCTCCTTATTTTTATTGGTACTGAAAGCTGATAAACTCGGATAAAGTCCCATTTCCCCTCCCCTTGCGGGAGGGGACTAAGGGGAGGGGGATATAATTAGGTTGAAATTCCATTTTTATTCACCCTCACCCCAACCCTCTCCCGTCCCCGCCGCCAAGATGGCGGGATCTTCAACAAGCAGAGAGGGGCTTTTTACGAAATTATCATAGATGGTAGCTTGACCAGTGCCCTGCATCCGGCATCAACCAACCAACACCACCGTAAATACGCAGGCGGCACGGAATGAGTACACTAAAAATCGCTTGCCCAAGCACACTAGCACCCTATATGGCGCGATATAACAATCCGCTGAATCTCGGAGGTTCCTTCACCGATATCGAGCAGTTTCTGGTCACGGTAAAACCGTTCCACATGGTATTCTTTCATCAACCCGTATCCGCCATGGATTTGGACGGCATGATTGACCACCCGGCCCATGGTTTCGGAGCAGTATAACTTGGCCATGGCAGCCAGTTTTTCGAAAGAACGTTTCTGGTCCCTTAACCAGCAGGCTTTGTATAATAAATTGCGGGCGCATTCGATCTCCATGGCGGCATCAGCCAGCTTAAAGGCGACCCCCTGGAATTTTGAAATCGGCTGTCCGAATTGTTCCCTTTTTTGGGCATATTTCAACGCCAGTTCGTAGGCGCCCTGGGCGCCACCCAGGCCCATGGCCGCAATGGAAAGACGACCGCCATCCAGGGTTTTGAGCATTTGATAAAACCCGTCGCCCTGTTTTCCCAGCACATTTTCGGCGGGAACGCGTACATCGTCAAAATACAATTCAGCCGTACTCGAGGCGCGCCACATCATCTTTTTCTTCATGGGGACCGCTTTAAATCCCGGCGTGCCGTTTTCGACCAGAAAGCAGGTATACTCGGGTTTGCCATTGGGTCGCGTACCGGTAATCGCCTGGACCGTTATCCCCAAAGAGAGTTCGCAGGCCGCGTTGGTAATAAAAATTTTCGATCCGTTGATGACCCATTCGTTGCCGTCCGGCACCGCCGTGGTTTTGCTGCCACCGGCATCGGAGCCGGCGGTGGGTTCGGTCAGGCCGAATCCCCACAGGGCCTCGCCGGTGCAAAGCTTGGGCAGGTATTTTTGTTTCTGGGTTTCCGTTCCGAAATAGTTGATGGGGCCGATCCCGAGGGAGTTGCCGGCGGCAATGGTGGCCGCATGGGAGCCATCCACCCGGGCGATTTCCTCCACCGCGATGATATAAGACAGATAATCCATGCCCTGGCCCTCGAATTTTTCCGATACGAACAAACCGAACAAACCGATTTCTCCCATTTTCATGGTTAATTCGGGAGAAAAAGTTTCGGTTTCATCCAGCATCTCCGCCATGGGCGCTATTTCGCTTTGGGCAAATTTACGGACTTCCTTGCGGATCATTTGCTGTTCTATGTTCAGATCGAAATCCAAGGGTGCCTCCCGGTTTGGATT
>JAOZUU010000291.1 GCA_029938515.1 Desulfobacterales bacterium
GAAATGGAAACCAGGCGGGCGCCGATGGAGGCGGAATAATCGGCGATACCGAAAACAAGGGTTTTCAGGCGGTCGCTGGCCCGGGCGATGCGGTTGACGTTGGCCAGGCCGCGGGCCGATTCGATAATAGCCTCGATGCCGATGCGGTTGGAAAATCCCTTATGCATCTCGATGCCGTCCAGCATACGACTGACGAAATGGACATCCCCGGCGTCGTCAGTCTTGGGCAGTACAATCGAATCGATGCGGTGACCTACCGCTTCGCCGATGGTTTTCAGATCCCGGTATCCGAAAGGTGTGTCCAGTCCATTGATGCGAACTGTAAGGGTTTTATTTTGCCAGTCCAGAGATTCGATTGATTTGATGACGATTGCAGGCGCATCGGACTTGGCATCGACCGGGACGCTGTCTTCCAGGTCGAGCATAATGACATCCGTTTTGCTTTGACAGGCCTTGGTGTGCATTTTTTCCACATGGCCGGGAATGGAGAGAACGGAACGGCGCGGTTTCATGGGTATTTTTTCCTTACGCATGATTAAAAATAAATTTTCGGTATGTCCTTATCTCGAATAAAATATGATTGTTACGTTTTACCATTGTACCCGTCAAGTCTAAAATAATATATTGAAAAATAGATTTAGGAATATTTTTATGTCAGTTATAAAAATATAAAAACTTGACAACGATGACGCGATGCATCATATTAGCGCCTGATGACGCATTGCGTTATGCCAGGAAGTCGAATAAAAATAAGGATCAGATAAAAAAACACCAAATTAAAGGAGAGAAAAATGACAAAAACCGTTTCAAAAAAACAAACGACCAAGAAAACACCAAGGACAGAATCCAAGTATTATATCGTCAACAGTATGAATAGCTTATCCAAACAGGTAACCGAATTGGCTCAGAAGTATAATGACAAGCTGTTGACCCCCTCGGTTGAGGCGACCCGGGAGACCATCGATCTGATGCGCAAGGACCCGAAAAAAGCGTTAACCAAAATCAAAGATGATGGTAAGGATCTGGCGGAAGATATCCGTGATAATGCCGACAACAAGATCCGCGGTTGGATGGATGATGGCAAGGACCTATTCAAGGAATTGTCCGAGAATCCGCGGGAGGTGGTTGGTGATTATCTGAAAGATAGTCGAAAATGGGCTGACGGCACTTTCAGCGATGTCGTACAGGTGATTGAGAACCTGGCAAAAGATGGGAAGACAGTGGTGGCGGATGTCCGATCCAATCCGAGTGCCAAAGCTGACGAATTCCTCAGGACTGGTAAAAAATATATTGAGGTGCTGCCCGGAATGAATAAGGTGGAAGAACGGATTGAAAAAGCAGTCCATTGGATGGCTGAGCCGCTCAAACTGTCCACCAAAAGCGATCTGAAAAAACTGGTCAATGCCATGGAGAAGCTGAATAAAAAGGTCGACAAATTAAGTAATCAGCTGCCTGGGAACTAATGGCCCGGAAAAACAGATAAGAATAGCCACCAAGGCACCAAGACACAAACAATAAATGTTAAAAATAATTTCGTGCCTTGGTGTTTTGGTGGCAGTATTTTGTATTTTATTCTTGCTGAGACCCTAAGTACCAACAGGAAAGGATGCGACCATGCGCCTGATCAAAAGATATGCCAATCGAAAACTGTACGATACAAAGGCCAAGCGGTATATTGCCCAGCGCCGGGTGGCCGAATTGATCAAAAAAGGTGAGGCCGTCAAGATTATCGATTATACCACCGGCGATGATATCACCGCGTCGGTAGTATCCCGGCTGTTGGGTGAGGAAAATGACTCCACAGCGAATGGTGTTCCCACGGGTGTCCTGGTTCAACTGTTACGAAAAGGGGGCGATACCTTGACCGACTATGCCAAAAAATATACGTCCCTCTGGCAGAGTGCCATGACCATGGCCGAAGATGAAGTCGACCGGCTGGTGAACCGCCTCGTGAAAAACAGGGAGATTTCCCTGGCCGAGGCGGGGAAACTGAAAAAGGATTTAAGTAATTATGGCGATCACCTGAAAATGTGGATCGGTGAGAAAGTCGACCACCGGGTGAACGAAATCCTGGACCGGACGAACCTGGCCACGAAAGACCAGGTGAAGCATCTCACCGATCAATTGGAAACATTGAACCGAAAGATCGCCGGAATGGAAAAAGTGATTTTCAATAAAAAACCCGGGAAACGCCGTGACGCTTAACCTGGAAAAAGTCAAAATGCTCCTGCAGGCGCCATTTGTTCTGGCTTTGAACCTGTTCGGGTTTTTACTGGAATTTATGATAGAATTACCGTTTATGATCGCCTTTTTTCTGACGAAGCGGAAAAAAATAAAAGGCCGAAAGGCGAAAAAAGAAATTTGATTAGCCACAGACCCACACAGACTTACACAGACTGTGTTTTTAAATAACCCGTGCGTGTGTGTGTCTGTGTGGGGCCTGCCGCGGCGAAGCTTCAGCGAAGACGGGTCCGTGGCTGATTTTTATATTTTTATATTTTCGCTGCCCGACGGGGCCGCTTTTTTCTGGCCTTCTTCGCCAGATCCCGGACCCGGGCAATATCCTCGTCACTGAACACGCCGTTCACGCCGGAAATGGCGGCCAGGCGCATGCCGTGTTTGAGTCCCATACGGTAAATTTCCCGCACCTTTTCCCACTCGATTTCCCGTCCGATGGTAAAGGATTCAAACCGTCCCTCAAGAGCCAGGACAATGGTTTCGGCCAGGCAGGCATAGGCCACCCGATGGGGCAGACCGATGTCCTTCAATTCCGGATTACCGGGGAGCAGGATCTCACCCGACTCGATCACGAGCACATCCGGGCGTTTGGCCACATCTTCCGGGGATAGGTCCAGGGGACGGGCCACATCGGTGATCACGCAGCCGGGCTTGACTTTGGTAATATCGAGAACTTTTTTCCCGGCGCCTGATGTGGCCGTTACGATGACGTCCATCTTCGCGATATCTTTATCGGCCCGGGTGGAGATATGCACGGTGACGTTCGATGTCTCTTTGAGGATCGATTCTTTTAACGCCAGAAGTTTGGCCATATTGCGGCCTTTCAGGTAAACTTCCTCGCAGGTCTTGGCCAGCAGGCGGCAGCAAACCGATCCGATGGCTCCGGTGGCGCCGAGGACCATGGCCTTGCCCTTGATCCGTCTGCCCCTGGTCAGCTTGACCAACCCCAGACGCCGCACGGCATCGGCAGCAGCCCAGAGGGCCGCGGACGCACTATAGCTGTTTCCCGTCGTAATCGGAATATCGGCCTGTTTGGCTACAGTGATACCGGCGTCGCCCACGACTTTGGTAAATGCCCCCAGTCCCATGATCTGGGCGCCCATGCGTTTGGCCATTCGAGCCGCTTGGAGCAGACGGCGGTAGGTGAATTCCGGACGATGGGACAGCATTTGTTTCGGCGTGCCGCCGACGGTGATCAACCATCCTTCCGCCTCAACTCCGGTGGGTGATTTGATCCCAGTCACGCGCGTGTACACCCACGGAGGGGCATAGGCGATCACTTTCTCCACGGTATCCAGAAAAGCGGGAGGGGACACCTGTGATAGCAAATCAATGGTCTTTTCAGTTTTTAAATACTCTTGGGAAAGGGGATGGATGACAAACGCAAACCGGTTTACCCGCTTGGGTTTTCCGGCCGGGTAGATAATCCGCGGGTCCATCTTCTGCTCGCTGATTACTTCCAGTAGATCATCTGAATCAAGTGTTTCCGGGGTTTTTCCCAGGGCGGTCATAATGAGTGCTTCCAGCACGCTCAGGCCCACGACATGTTCGAGAATTTTGGGTGTGGCATCGATAATGACATCCACACCGCGCTGTTTCAGGAATTCAACCCGATCGTCGTAGGCGGTGGCGGTAATAATGGTTTTGCCGCCAAGCTCTTCCACGGTCGTGTTTTCCAGGTAATTGAAAAAATCGTGATACGGCACCACAATGATATTGGCCTTCTGCATGGCCTTGCGCAGGATATGGTTGTTCCAGGTGTGAATCGGGGTGACCGCAGTGGCAAAAAATCGGGTGGGGACCCACTTGAGGATTTCATGGACACCGGCGGCGTAGCGTTCCATATCTTTCAGGGAAGATAAAAATTTCGAGATACCGTTTTCGATGACCGGATCGGCAAAAGACTGGTTGTCGGTGTACTCGGCCATCACCTTGGCAATTTTATAATGGGTCAGACCTGAAAGGTAGAGCACCCGGGCATTGTAAAAAAAATGTCTGAATTTGAAATTGATGTGGCGCAATGACCATTCAAAAGCGACGTTGCGCAGCATACTGCCCATGGTGATGGGCGTATGCACCTGGGAAGCGAGTCGATTGAGGCTCTCCGAATATCGGGACGTTGACCAGGCCGGACCGACGGTATCTGGAAATTGCAGCCCGCTCAGGGCAAAGGTCGCCGCCCGGTCATCCCATTTATTTAAGAGGTCGGCGGCCTTGTCGAAATCACTGTCGGCCCCGAAACGCCGGAT
>JAOZUU010000292.1:0-3695 GCA_029938515.1 Desulfobacterales bacterium
CTTGTTCGGGACAAAAGACTTCGTAATGAAATTGCGCCGGTGCTCGGTGTTCTATCACCAGAAACTTACAGATCCATTATCACACCTGTAAACATACGCCCAATCGTTCCGCTAACACAAAAGCGGCGATACCGTTTTGTAAAACGGTTGATTCGATTGGTGGAGAGAGTATTTCAAGATGCACAGCGTGAACCACAACCACTTGAGGATGATCAGCAAGCATTGCCGATTTTTGAGACCGCTTGTGCCAACTGTGGGGGAAAGTGCTGCGTGAGAGGCGGTACGGGCGCGCATTTGGATAGGGATGCAATTCGTCGTTTTGCAAGCAAACATCCCGAAGCCAACTCTCGTAATATCATAGAAGCCTACTGTCTTAGTTTACCCCTTGCGACTTACAAGGGCTCATGTGTCTTTCACTCAGAAAACGGCTGTGGTCTTCAGAGGTACATGCGATCGGCTACCTGTCTCATCTCGGTCTGCGGCGGTGTTGTTGAGCTACGGCTGCGATTTAAACTCGATGGTGAGTCGAGGTTCTTCCTTGCCGCGGCGAACAAGACCAGGGTGGTACGAGGAAGGTTTGAAGACTGTTAACAATAATATCGAAACAGTCCATACTGGAAAAGCGGAATCGTTCCTCGATTAAGAACGCTTGGGCTGCCACAGACTGCGGACGTTCGGTCGCTACAATCGTCTGTTCTATGAGTGCCATCGAAGCTACTTCGGGGGCTTGCCATTGTCAGCATTTTTGATGAATATTAATCAGGTTTGCACTGCTGCGATTATTCTTTTCAAATGGCTTCATTAAATTTTATATCCTGTTCAGCATCCATTTCAGGTTATATTTGCCTTTTCGAACATATAGGTGAAAATTTGAATATTCCCAAAATAATGAAAAAATCTTTGTATGATTCTCGTACAAGGCGGTTCGGAACTTAGTAGCTGGCTGCCATAGGCTGCTATCCTGCCCAGATACGCTCGATCTCCGATTTCCTCAAACGCGTACCCACAATTTTTCCGGATTGGCCATACATGAGTAAATCCGGAATGGAGTAATCATCCTTCAAACCGAGGTTGTGACCAACTTCATGGGCAACGACTCTTTCGAAGGAAGCACCAAGGTTGTCTTCCACCATGCAGTTGGTCTTTTCGTTTCGTGAAACAGCGATTTCGGCAACACCATCCGTGTCATGCGCCTTCCCAGCCTTCTGGCACTCCCAGACGAAAAACACATTGACTTGAGCTTTGGGGAATCTATTGGCGATGAGAACAGAAAATTGGTCTTTGGAAGGTTTCTTCAGATCGCGTATGACCACCTTACCCAAGGTTGCATTAATTTTGAGCTTGCGGGCAGCGACTATTTGAAAATTGACATTTGCCTGGGGCAAATAGATATTATTCAGTTTCCGTAATAAAAAATTTGCTGTCTTTGGAGATCTCTTGGTTTTATTGCCGGCACTATCAGATACATAATTAAAAGCGATGGCCACGATTCGCTGGGGTATTACCTGAATGGTCACCTGAGCAGAAATTTTGGATCGGTTCTTGGCCCAAATAACAGCTTTGCCCTTTTTCAGGCCTTTTATAGTAAATTTACGAGTTGAGGCGCGCGATCCGCCCCGTGTCGTTTCCCTCAGTTCAATAATCTTTAAGTGCGCCCCGCCATCCACAACAGTCAAGCCTGATCCGGCCAGCAACTCGACCTCCTTTTGTCCGTTTACCGGCACCATCTGCCAGCCAACCTCGAAGCCATTGTTCTTTTTCCCGCTAAAGCGTGCCATGCTTCCTCCGAAATTTACTCTCAATTTATGAGTCTGCTGTATTTGATTGATATAATACAGGAAAGAATATACACCATATTTATACAATGTGGAAACAAAATATACAAATTATGCAAAACTGGCGTAAAATTATTTGTCAATATAGCGAGAAATAATTCCACCGTGAAAACCAGCTACGACGAGATTCCACTTCAGCAGTCCCAGAAATCGAGCCAATAGATTTGTTACCTGGCAAAAAACAATCTTTTCGCACACCATCCGGTGTAACGTTCAATACGAATAAGTTGGCTTCAAGGGCAAGGAAACTGGAAACAGCATAAAACCATTTGCATGGTTGAGCGCCAACGGCAGTTTAGAGATAAGACCGAACGCGAGAAAAGCTATTATATAAACAGTATCGTGAGTAATGCGGCGCTTTTTTCGGCGGCGATCCGAAGTCACTGGGCAGTCTTCATTTGGCATTAGAAGTGTCATTTAGTGAAGATGAGAGCCGGATACGAAAGAGTAATGATCCGGAAAATTTACCGTACTAAGACCTATTCCGTAGAATATGATAAAAAAAGAACCTCCTTGAAAAAGAGTATTAAATCCAAACGGCATAGAGTCGGGTGGAATAATGAATATTTATTGAAGGTCTTGGCAGGGTGATTTCCAAATTCGGTTGCCCTGGTTTGGGAGAAATGCTTCCTTGCAATGAGCCCGAAGCTGTGATTAGATAGTATGATAAAAATTTCATGATGTGGGGGAAAGCTCATGAGAAAGAAACTCTTCTTTTCGGTAATTCACCTTATCAATTGCATCCTCGTTGTTTCTCTTGTTTTCGGTCCAACCAGTGTGGGGCTTGGGGACGTTATGGCGGCAGAATCGGTTCTGGCGGAGGCCATACAGTCGGGCATTGAACTGTACAAGGCTGGAAACTACGAAGCGGCTATGGAAAAACTTTCCAAGGCCAGCGGGATGGCACCCGACAACCATGCAGTTGCTGTTTACCTGGGACTCGCCAATCTTCGACTCGGCAATCAGGTGGCGGCTATTCGAGAATGGAAGCGCTACACGACACTACATTCAAAAGGCCTTGACCGGATAGGTGGACAACTCTCGGCGCTAATCCTTCTTGAGAATCGGCAGCAGGCGGCAAAGGCCATTCAGAATGAAACCAGTATTGGCAGTGAAACGGGGCGATCCGATACGATAGCGGTCACCTATTTCCATAATCTGGGAAGTCGCACCATCGACCCACTCCAAAAAGGTATCCATGCCCTCCTGGTGAACGATCTTTCGAAGGTCCCCCAGTTGAGTTTGGTCGAGCGTGGACGGCTCCAAGCCCTGCTGGACGAGTTGCACCTGAGCGAGACGGGGCTTGTAGACCGGGAATCGGCATTACGGGCCGGGATGCTTCTTAGGGCTGGTCGGGTTGTGACTGGGACGTATATAGATCTTACAGAGACCGCTCTTCGAGTGGATGCCGGTATACACGATACCGAAAGCCGCAGCCAGGTGGGCTCCGTATTGGTCGGCGGAGAAACCAAGAAATTTTACGATGTGGAAAAGGAACTGGTTTTTCGCATTCTGTCCACCCTTGGCTACGACCATAGGAAATTACCGAAGAAGCTTCGGGACGATCTGGAGCATCATGAAACGAAAAACGTCAAGGCCTTCGAGCATTTCTCCCAAGGCCTGGATTACTTCGATCGGGGAGACTTCGAAAAAGCGAAAAAAGAATTCAGAGGTGCGCTGGAAAAAGACGATAATTTCGATCTTGCAGCCTGGTATCTCAAGATGCTCCCTTTTGGGGTGCTCACGATAGGCGCCATCATCGCGGGGGTTGAATCTTGGGCACCGTTGGTCAAGGGGGCCGTGGTTACCAGTGAGATAGCTGTGGCGACTGCTGCGGCCAGCTCGGGGAGCGGCAGCTCC
>JAOZUU010000292.1:3705-4482 GCA_029938515.1 Desulfobacterales bacterium
ACGTCGGCGTAGGTGTAATAGCAGGCGGGGCATGGGCCCTTAAAGAGTCGCAGACCCTCGATATCTGCGGGACCTGGCAGGTTTCCGTCGTTACAAGCACTTGTCCGCCCTCACAGTCCAATTGCACGTTAGTTGTTTCTGAGCAGGGAATCAGTGGGGGAACCTGCCGGTCTCCGATCCGCAATTGGGTAATTCCTCCTGATGACGTGACTGGGTGTCCGACTATTCCCACGGGTAGTGAAACCTTCTCCGCGGCAGGTGCCACTATCGATGCCGAGATAAAGAAAGACGGTATCGACTCCGAGGTCCGGGAGAATGACGGCTGTCTGCATACACTTAGAGCGCGGAAATAGCAGTGGGACCCGCGTCAAAACACACCTCCAGGCTTTGGGGCGCTGTAGGAACGCGGGTCACCCCACGCGCCCCCGAACAAGTCGGTTTTATAGTTGATAAAAACAGTTTGAACTTGTGATAATCCAACTTTTGATAATTAGGACCTTCGAACTTTTGTTGATGTGCGTTACCCGATGTGTTAACATACATAATTCCTTATCGGGTCGGCTTTATCGCCGAAAACGTTACCAAAAGCGGGAAATGGAAAAATTCACGCCGAACATTCACTAAGGAGACCAAAATGGGCTCTGTTCAGAATGTGCGCCTGCAATTTCAACTAGGCGGGTCAAATACAGTTGCGGCGGCCAATCAATATGTCTATCTCGACGTAACTCAGGGGAGCATGAGTCAGCTGCGGACCAATGCTCAAGGAGTCATCATTGC
>JAOZUU010000293.1 GCA_029938515.1 Desulfobacterales bacterium
GCTCCCTCTAGTCCCGCCGCCGGCGGGACCAAAAACATTATCTGAAAGCCTATAGATAGTTCCGATCGGCTGACGCTTCAGCTATAAAAGACCCTCAAAAAAGTCGTTGCCCTTATCGTCTACGATGATAAAGGCGGGGAAGTCCTTGACGGTAATTAAGAAAATCGCTTCCATTCCCAGTTCAGGGTATGCCAGGGTCTCGACCTTGGTTATACATTCCTTTCCCAGGCGAGCTGCTGGCCCACCGATGGATCCCAGGTAGAATCCTCCGTATTTTCGGCAAGCCTCGGTGACTAATTCCGATCGGTTTCCCTTGGCCAGCATCACCATGGAGCCGCCGATCTTCTGGAAAAGCGGGACATAGGGGTCCATCCGGCCGGCCGTGGTGGGACCGAAGGAACCTGATGCGTATCCCGGCGGGGTTTTGGCCGGACCTGCGTAGTAAACGATGTGGTCCTTGAAATATTGGGGGAGGCCCTCTCCCTTGTCCATGCGCTCCTTGAGCCTGGCGTGGGCGATATCCCGGGCCACAACAATCTTGCCGTTAAGGGAAAGCCGCGTGGCCACCGGATACCGGCCGAGAGCCTCTCGAATCTGGTTCATAGGTTGATCGAGATCAATCCGGACAGCGGTTTTGTCCTCGCCGGTCGGCTCGGGTAGAAACCGGGACGGGTTGGTTTCCAGTTTTTCTAGAAAGATACCATCTGGAGTAATTTTAGCTTTGATGTTGCGGTCGGCGCTGCAGGACACACCCAAACCGATGGGACATGAGGCCCCGTGGCGGGGCAGTCTCACGACCCGTACGTCATGGCAAAAATACTTGCCGCCGAACTGGGCGCCGATTCCCAGTTTTTGCGATATCGACAGCACGGTTCGTTCTAACTCGACGTCGCGGAAGGCGTGGCCGGTTGCGTTGCCCCGGGTGGGCAATCCGTCCAAATATCCTGCGGAGGCGAGTTTAACGGTTTTCAAGTTCATCTCCGCCGAGGTGCCTCCCACCACGAAAGCCAGGTGATACGGTGGGCATGCCGCTGTTCCCAGGGTTTTCATTTTGGTTTGCATGAAATCGACCAGGGTTTCGGGATTCAATACTGCCCTGGTTTCCTGATACAAATAAGTCTTGTTGGCGGAACCGCCTCCCTTGGCGATGAATAAAAATGTGTATGCGTTCCCCTCGGTCGCGTATAGATCGATTTGGGCCGGCAGGTTGCTACCGGTGTTTTTCTCCTCGTACATGGTTAAGGGCGCATTCTGGGAATATCTCAGATTTCCCCGGGTATAGGCGTTAAAGACACCTTTAGAGAGGGCTTCCGCGTCGTCTCCTCCCGTCCAGACCCGCTGGCCTTTTTTGCCGATGATAATGGCTGTTCCCGTGTCCTGGCACATGGGATATTCCATTTCCGCGGCAATCACCGCGTTTTTGATCATCTCTATGGCCACATAGCGGTCATTGTCCGAGGCTTCGGGGTCGTCCAGAATCTTGGCCAGAAGCACCAAATGCGAGGTTCGCAACAGATGGGAACCATCCCGAAACGCAGTTTCGGCCAGCAGGGTCAAACCCTCTAAATCGATTTTGAGGATCGGTTCGTCATCAAACGATGCGATGGATACAGCCTCGGCAGTCAACAACCGATAGGATGTATCATCCTCTGCCAGGGGAAACATTTCTTTATAAACGAATTCAACCAATGAATTTCTCCTTGTCGTCAATCAGTATCGGTCGTCAATCCGTATCGGCGCTGTTTTTTGCAAGCTCTTCTTTTCTTAAATCTTTTTTCAGCACCTTCCCGACATTGGTTTTAGGCAATTCTTCCCTGAATTCAATCAACGTGGGTAACTTGTAGGTGGCCAGTTTTTCCTTGCAGTATTCGATGATCCCTTCCTGGGTTTCTGTTTCACCCTCTTTTAAGACGATGTAAGCCTTTACCTGTTCACCGCGGGTGGGATGGGGCAGTCCGATGGCGGCCGCCTCAACGATCTTGGGATGCTCAAAAAGGACTTCCTCAATATCGCGGGGATACACGTTGAATCCGCCGGATATGATCATATCCTTTTTCCGGTCAACAATAAAAAAGTATCCCTCTTCATCCATTTTTGCGATGTCACCGGTATAGAGCCAGCCGTCTTTTAAGGTGTCGGCCGTATCTTCAGGCATTTTCAAGTACCCTTTCATTATCTGGGGACCTTTCATTATAATTTCGCCGATTTCCCCAAGTGGCATATCTGTTTTGCCGTCATCCAGGCTTACAATTCTGGCCTCAGTATCTGAAATTGGAAGACCGATGCTTCCGACCTTCCGCTTGCCGCCTGCAAAGGGATTTATGTGGGTTACCGGTGTCGACTCGGTGAGTCCGAATCCTTCAACTATAACAGCGCCTGTTTTTTCCTCGAATTCTTTGATCACTTCCACGGGCAGAGGGGCACTGCCTGAAAAGCATCCCTTGATCGATGTCATATCGATATCTTTGATTTTAGGGTGGCCGAGCATGCCAATGTACATAGTTGGCACAAGTGGTGCAAATGTGGGTTTGTATTTACCTATGGCTTCAAGCAGTTGTTCCGGTTGGGGTTTTGGGACAAGAACATGCCCCCATCCCATGTGTATGGCAAAGTTCATGGCCACTGAAAGTCCGAAAACGTGGAAAAAGGGAAGTGCGCCAAGCATTATCTCTTCACCTTTATTAAAGGTCGGAAACCATGCGCTAGCTTGCTGGACCTGTTTGCTGAGGTTGGAGTGGGTCAGCATAACACCTTTTGAAACACCGGTTGTACCTCCTGTGTACTGATACATTGCAACATCTTCGAAGGAGAGCTCGACTTTGGGAGGATTGGGTGATGCACCTGCCAGGACCTCTTTCCACTTGTATAGCTCTTCGGCTGATTTGACATCAGCAGCAAGTTTTTTCTTTTTGGCGACCAGGGGGAATAGCAGATTCTTGGGAAAGGGGAGGTAATCTCCGATTGAGGTATAAATAATTTGCTTTATTGAGGTCTTTGGCCTCAAATCGATCATGCGGTTGCCGAGCAGGTCTAAAGTGATGAGCAATTTGGATTCTGAATTATTAAATTGATGTTCAAGTTCCCTGTCTGAATACAAAGGATTATTCATGACCACAATGCCACCGATCTTTAATATGGCATAATAGGCCACAACACAGGGAATGACGTTAGGAAGAAGAATTGCCACGCTGTCTCCTTTTTTAATCCCAAAATCAGTAAGCACAGCGGCAAAGCAATCCACCATGTTTTTCAACTCCCGGTAAGTAACCTTATACCCCTGAAAAAGAAGCGCCATATTATCAGGAAACTGTTCGGCTGATCTTTCCAGAAAATCCGTAAGATATGTTTCTTCAAAATTAACATGTTCCACCACCCCTTTTTCATAGCTGGCCAGCCAGGGTTTATCCTGGTATCTGATCTCTTTTGTCATAAGAACCTCCTTTAGGATCGGGTTGACGCCTTACGCGCCGGAATTGTGAAGAACATATTCTAACTCGATATAAATTTTAAAATCTTACGCTATAAAGACTCATAGATCGATCGAATGCTTGCCAAAATACCAATATCATATTTATTTATTTTTTTCCAGCCATTGGAAGTGTTGTTTTCAACCGTTTCCATATATGAGAAACAATGGTGATTTTTCGGTTTCTCTGCGGTTGTTCTTTTTTGTCATCTTTGATAGAAAGAAAAAATGAATCTTGATCGGAATATCGGCAAAACGGTGTTGCCAAAAGACACATCCGGCAAAATAACGTTCTGGGCCTTAACGGTATTGATGGTCCTGATTGTGGTTGCCGGTGGTTCCATTTATCGCACGGTTGATCTTCATGCTAAAGTTCGGGTGATGCTTGGAGAGTCAAGGACTCAAAACCCGATGACGATGGCTCCTGGCAAGGCTTTGCAGGTAACAGCGGCGACACGCAACTCAAATGTATTTACCCAAAACGGGGAGATGGTCAAAAAGGGTGATGACGTTATCCCTGCAGAAGAAAAGGTGATGTTGGCTACTGGCCGCAGGGATGATATTGAGATTAGGCCTGTCCCGGATAAAATCGATCCGGACCAGAAAGAAGGGGTGGATAACACGAAGCCGGCGGTCAAATCGAACGAGAATCAGGGGACCTTGTATGTCAAGGTGCCGGTTGGGCGGATTCGGCAGGAAGCATCGATGGATGCCGGTATTATCTCTCGCCTGTATAAAGGTGATCGCGTGACCGTGGTAGAGTCCGGTAGGGATTGGTACCGGATTGAAACCGAAGACGGACGAAAAGGATGGGCGCATCGCATGTTGTTTTCAAGAGATGCGCCTCGTCCAACAAAAGCGGCCAAGCACCTGATAAAAGCCATCTGGGTAGAAGAATTAACTCAGGAAAGAGGGAAGATTTTTATTGAACTGGATGATTATCACCTGCCGGACATTTCAGTGCTGGAAGGGGACCGCCCCAGAATAGCATGTGATTTTTACGGCCTTCATCCG
>JAOZUU010000294.1 GCA_029938515.1 Desulfobacterales bacterium
CGGCCGGATTATCGGATCGCCTGGCGGCCGGCATGCCCGCTTTGCTGCACGCGGGGATGACTGAAATCGAGCTGGCCGGCCAAATCGAAGCCCTGGCCCGCAAACTTGGGCACCAGGGGATCGTGCGCATGCGTCTGTGGGGCCACGAATTGTTTTACGGACACCTGATGGCCGGTCCTTCAGCAGCCGTGGGAAGCTACCTGGCCTCGCCAACAGGGGGAACCGGTATCAGTCCGGCCGTGGCCCAGGGCCCCAGCCGCCGGACCATTCAACGCCACGAGCCGGTTCTTTTGGACTATGTTTTCGTTTTCCAGGGTTACCTGTCGGATCATTCCCGAATTTTTGCCGTGGATGATCTGCCTGATGATCTGATACTGGCACACGAAGCCATGCTAAAAATCCAGACGAAAATTAAAATGACCGCCAAACCGGGAATCAAGTCCGGAGACCTGTATGTTATGGCCGTGGAAATGGCAAAGGATCTGGGCTATGCCGATCATTTCATGGGCCACGACCATCAACGTGTTCGCTTTATCGGGCACGGCGTCGGAATTGAATTGGATGAACACCCGTTTCTGGCCAGGGGGCAGGAAATGGTTTTGGAAGAAGGGATGACAATCGCCCTGGAACCCAAGCTGATCTTTCCCGGAAAGGGCGTGGTGGGCATAGAAAACACCCATGTCGTGGAAGAAAACGGGTTGCGGCAACTGGGGCAATATTCCGATGAGATTTTCGTCGTTGAACGAAGCTGATTGGCTATTATATATTTAGCCACAGACACACACAGACAGGGCTTCCCTTTAATAAAAAAAATTACTTGGCTAATTTATAAACCGTCTGTGCAAGTCTGTGTGCGTCTGTGGCTAATAAAAATTTGTGTGCATCTGTGGCAAATGAAAAAGGGAACGAGATAAATAATACCCCTTCCCTTTTGATTGCTGAATATATCGCCGAATATTAACGCTTCGAGAATTGGAACCGTTTGCGTGCACCCGGTTGGCCGTATTTCTTCCGCTCTTTCTGGCGCGGGTCCCGCTTGACAAAACCGGCCTTTTTCAATGCGGCCCGCAAGTCCGGATCGGAGAGCACCAGCGCTTTGGTGATCCCATGCCGGATAGCGCCGGCCTGACCCGTGATTCCGCCGCCCAGTACCCGTACCCTGATGTCATAGGACTTTGTATTACCCGTTAATTCAAGCGGCTGCATCACGGCTGTTTTGGCCGTTTCCATTGAAAAATAATTATCCATCGGGCGATCATTAATGGTGATGTTTCCCGATCCCGGCATCATCCAGGTTTTGGCAATGGCACATTTCCGCTTGCCGGTAGCATAATAGACGTTTTCTTTTTCCATGCAAATTTCCTTTATCTCGATTTTTTAAAGCCTTATCATCTCAACAGGTTAGCACATATCTTCGCAAAAATAATCGCTCAACTCAGGTTCAACACTTCTGGTTCCTGGGCCTGATGCGGGTGCTCTTTGCCGGTATAGACCTTCAGCTGGGAATATAATTGCCGCCCCAGCTTGTTTTTCGGCAACATTCCCTTAACGGCAAACCGAACCAGGTCCTCGGGTTGTTTTTCCATCAGTTTTTCAGCGGTGATGGTCTTCAATCCTCCGATATAGCCGCTGTGGCGATAATATTCTTTTTGTTTCCATTTTCTGCCGGTTAAAACGATCTTTTCGGCATTGATGACAATGACCCCGTCCCCCATATTCACGTGGGGAGTAAAAAGCGGATTATGCTTGCCCCGCAACCGCGCGGCAATCGTTGATGCCAACCGGCCAAGTACCTGTCCATCAGCGTCCACAACCACCCACTTGCCGGGATTGTCACTGCTTTTAGCACTATACGTATATTTTTTCACTGGATGCCCCTGCTATTTTCAGCCTGCAATTATTTAAATAGATATATGTAATGAGTCGTACAATCCTTGTCAAGGAAAAAAAGAATATCCAACCAAATCAGATCATTCCTGTCACTATTCATTTCCCGTTTGTCAAATCCTTGATATTAATAGCGAGATTCGCTATACTTTTTTATCATCCAATACGATCTATAGGCTTTCAGATAATATTTTTGGTCCGGCAGCGGCAGAATAGAGGATACTGGATTCTGGGTACTGGATGCTTGGTCCCGGCTGATATCCAGCATCCAGTATCTGTCATTATTATACAAATCGCTTGTGGAAAAAAATGCAGGCTTTTTTTTCGAATAAATAACAAAATCTGAATTCAGGAGAGACCCTATGCCGATGGAACATGAAGCTAAATTTATCCTTTTCGATTCGCGGGAAATTCGTTCCAAAATTGTTGCCCTGAACGGTTATTCCGACGGACGGTTTTTCGAAACCAATGTCTGTTATGAAGATGAAAAGAACAACCTGACCCAAAAAAAGTCGATTTTAAGGCTGCGCCAGGACCGCAAAGCGTGGCTAACGCATAAATCACCCCCCACCGAGGCCAATCGAGAAGTAAAGACGATGAACGAAATCGAGGTATCGGTCAGCGATTTCGAATCCATGGATCAAATCCTGATTGCCGTCGGCTTTCATCAGGCGCAAGTTTACGAAAAGTGGAGGGAGACCTTCACTTTGGACAACGCCAAGCTTTGTCTTGATACCATGCCGTTTGGGGATTTTTTAGAGATAGAGAGCACACCGAAACGGGTCAAATCCCTTGCTGCCACGCTGGGGCTGTCGTGGAAAAAACGTGTGCTGGATAATTACTTGACTATTTTCGCGCTGCTTAAAAAAAAAGAGCCACTCCCCTTTAATGATGTTACTTTCGCCAACTTCAAAGACTTTCAGGTCGACCTTAACCGGTATACCTCCCTGCTTGAGGCCGGTTCATGACGCCTTCCTCCCTGACCGTTTTTTCTTTGAACCTTCGTTTCGGCCTGGCCGATGATGGGCCCAACCGCTGGCATTATCGGAGGCAGTTCATCCCACGACTATTAAACAGGTATCCAGCCGATTTTTATTCTTTTCAGGAAGTCAACGATTTCCAGGCTATGGATATCCAGGCCGTGTTGACCGATTATCGCTTCATCGGGCAACGACACCCGGCGCCTTCCTACTGGCAGAACAACATCATATTTTACCATCAAGACTGGCGGTGTACCGAGCACCACCACTTCTACTTAAGCCTGACTCCGGACATTCCCAGCAAATTCGACGATAGCCGCTGGCCCCGTCAGTGCACCATGGGAGTATTTCAGCAAGCCGACCAACGCCTGGTTTGTATCAATACGCACTTTGATTTTGAGGAGACCGTACAGGAAAGAAGTGCCCGTCTGATCATATCCCGGCTGTCCACGCTGCCGATTACGGAACCGGCAATCATGATGGGCGATTTTAATGCGACCCCCGATGACGGCTGCTATCAAATCCTTACCGGCACCACACCTCGAACGCAGCCGGCCATATACGGAAAATCGGGTAGGCCTTTCTTTAAGGATGTATTTGATCAGCCTTTCCCCTCAACCCACCACGGTTTCACCGGGCAGACGGGAGGTGATCATATCGACTGGGTGTTGTATCGGGGAAAAATTGAGCCGAGGGAACAAATGGTCATCCATGACGTCTTTAATGGGCGTTATCCTTCCGACCATTTTCCTCTATTCGTTCGTTTTCAATTGCGGAAATAAATATAGGTGCTTTGAAATATTTCTCAGACATAGCCGTCAATCTGAAACCGACACCCTGATCGATCCTCCCTTGCCGATGTCGAGACGGGCCGCGGCACTGCCCTGATTGACAGCAATTTCAAGGAATTTCCGGCTTCCGATATAAGCAACGAAAGTTCCCGCCCGCCGATCCTGGTACGTCGTCGCCATTCCTTTGATAGACTGATTTCCCGCGATAACGGTCAATGTTTTTCCCGGGAATTGACGTCGAATCACGTCAATCCGCTCCACATCGATATCGGTGATTAAATTTCCGAAACGATCGACATCGATAATCGTGCCGACCAGGTCTCCGTTTTCGTTCGTTCCCGGCGTCTGGTAGTCGAGATTCACCATATCGTCCGGATCCATCGGGGAACCGAGACGATCCGGGGAAACACCGTTTAACAGGTGAGCCGCCACCGGTGCAAAAATATCTCGCCCGTGAAACGTATCACTGATCGGATGAAAAAATAGATCGGGATTATCAACCGCCACCAGCCACCGGATTTCTCCTTCGTCTCTGACCAAGCTGAGCACCCCATTATCCGGCCCGATGAAATAATGCCCCGCTGACTCGAAGGCAACAACGGCCCGGCCCGTGCCCACGCCAGGGTCAACGACAATAACGTGCACGGTTGCCCTGGGAAAATAACGATAAGATGAACGGATAATGAATCCTGCCTGTACCAGATCCTGGGGATCGATCCGATGGGTGATATCGATGATAACCGCCTGGGAGCAGATACCGAGAATCACTCCCTTCATGACCCCCGCGTACCCGTCCTTATCCCCGAAATCGGTTGTCAG
>JAOZUU010000295.1 GCA_029938515.1 Desulfobacterales bacterium
GGCACTTCCTGCGGGGCGTATATGGAACTTTTTACTTAGCCATTCATGTTACACGAGAACATCATGAGTGAATATATCGAATACGATCAGGACGGTGTTTCAGTCGGGCGGGTGGAGAAGCGGATATTCACCTTTGCCGACCCACCGGGCGAGATGGTTCTGGAGAGCGGGGCCAAACTGGGCCCGGTGACCATCGCTTATGAAACCTGTGGCGAATTAAATCGGGAAAAAAACAACGCCGTGCTGATCTGTCATGCCCTTTCGGGCGATGCCCATGTGGCCGGCTACCACGACAAAGATGATCCCAAACCCGGCTGGTGGGACATCATGGTGGGCCCCGGCAAGGGGATCGATACGGACCGGTATTTTGTGATCTGTTCCAATATCCTGGGCAGCTGCATAGGTTCCACCGGGCCATGCTCCTATAACCCCGAAACGATTGAACCCTACGCCCTTGATTTTCCGGTAGTGACCATCGGTGATATGGTCAGCGCTCAAAAAGCTTTGATCAATCATCTGGGTATTCCCATGCTCCACGCAGTCATCGGTGGGTCCATCGGCGGCATGCAGGTGCTGGAATGGTGTGTGCGCTACCCGGAAATGGTGAAATCAGCGATCCCCCTGGCCAGCACGACCCGGCATTCCGCCTTGGCGATCGCGTTTAATGAGGTGGCCCGGCAGGCCATCATGGCCGATCCGAACTGGAATAATGGAAAATACTATGATGGGCCGAAACCGGCTCTCGGCCTGGCCGTGGCCCGCATGATCGGTCATATCACTTATCTGTCCGATGATTCCATGCGGTTGAAGTTCGGCCGCAGGCGGCAGGATAAAAGCGATTTTTCGTTTAAATTCGATGCCGATTTTCAGGTGGAAAGCTACTTGCGCCACCAGGGAAAAAAGTTTGTGGAACGCTTCGATGCCAATTCTTTCCTGTATATCACCAAGGCGGCTGATTATTTTGATTTGGGCAGGGAGCATGGTGACGGCTCTGACATCGATGCGCTTTCGAAAACAAGGGCCAAATTTCTGGTGATCTCCTTCACATCCGACTGGCTGTACCCGACCTATCAATCCCGGGGGATTGTCAAGGCCTTGAAAAAGAACGGGCTGGATGTGAGCTTTTGTGAAATCGAAGCCCGGTGGGGACATGATGCCTTCCTGCTGCCCAATGAGCGAATGACCACTTTGATTAAAGGGTTTCTGGCTCATGCCGCCGATTAAAACCTTAAGATATGACCTTCAAGTCGTGGCGTCGTGGATACCGTCCGGTGCCAAAGTGCTCGGGCTGGGTTGCGGGGAAGGGGACCTGTTGTATTTCCTAAAACACAAAAAACAGGTGAACGGTTCCGGCATCGAAAAAAACGAGGCCCGGGTGGCCGCCTGCATTGAGAAAGGGCTCACCGTGCTTCAAGGAGATATCAACGAAGAGATCATCGATTACCCGGACGATACCTTTGATATCGTGATTTGCACGCTTACCCTCCAACAGGTCTACGATCCGGCCGATCTGATCAGCGCCATGCTGCGAATCGGTAAAAAGGGGATCGTCAGCTTTCCCAATTTCAGCCATTGGCGGATCCGATGGCAGCTGCTTCTCACCGGCAACGCGCCTAAAACCAAGCAATTGCCGTATGAATGGTACAACACTCCCAATATTCGTGTGATCACATTGAAGGATTTTCGAAAGTTCGCCCGAAAGGTTGGAATTCGAATTGTAAAAGAAGTAGGGATCAATACCAATAGTCAGGATCGGCGCGGGACCGTTACGCGCAGGTTGTCAGACTGGCGGGCTACTTACGGGATATTCATGGTCGAAAAACATTCTCCCTCTAGTAAGCTCGGTTAAAAATTTTCCGTTTCATCCCGACAACACGCATCCGGGATTATAAAGAGTGGCTCAAGCTTTCGTTCAATCGGGGTAATAGCATTTATCGTATCCCAAAAATTTATCCCAGATCCAGCCTTACTTTACACTGATTACATTTATGGTCCCCGAAAAACTTGATTGTTGCATTCTGGACAAATATAGCGATCTTTCTCATCCTCAATCCATTTTTCAGCGCCAACCTCTTGTCAATACGGAATAGCCCGAAAAAATAAATTTGACTTTCTAGTGATAGTTCTGTTAATATAAATTATTGGTGATGTTTTAACCACGTACCCAAACGGCAGTCTGCGGACTGTCCCGTCGCTAATCAGATTAAAATTGAAAGGAGGAGTTTTTTTATTAACCAAATAAAGAGGAGGGTGGAAAGATGAAAAAGATTTTACCGATCCTATGCGCCATCGGGCTGTTGGGACTAACAGCCTCGCCGCTTTACGCTGGCGGTATCATCAACAAGCAGAACCAAAGCGCGGATTACATGCGCACTATGAACCGTCACGCGGCGACCGATTACGCCGATATTGCCGTGTATAATCCTGCCGGAATCATGAAGATGGAAAATGGTGGTTACGGAAAACTCGATGTCATGTATTTTGGCAAGGATTACTCCAATACGGTACCGGGGTTCGGTGAACTCAGTCAGGATGAACCCTCTATTATTCCGGGCGCTTTTGCCGTTTATAAACAGGAAAAGTGGGCCAGTTTTTTTGCCTTCACCATCCCGGCCGGTGGCGGCGAACTGGAGTATAAGCAGGGAAGTGCCCGGACAGTTGGCCTGGGCAAACAGGTAATAGCCGGTGCCAATGCCAGATTAGCGGCAGCCGCAGTTCCCACCCAATTTTTCTATAATCAAATCGACTCCATGGATATTCATATTAAACAGAGCACCGTTTATGGGTTTACACTCGGCGGTTCCTTCGCCATCAACAATATGTGGTCGCTGGCAGCCGGGGCTCGATATTCCAACGGTACCAGAGAGTTTGACGGCGGGGCCGTGATGAGTGCCGCAAACCCGCTTCCAGGAGGCGTAAATGGCCCTATCAACTCGCGTCTCAACATCGAGGCGGATGCAGACGGATGGGCCGGTATTCTGGGCGTTAATTTTGCACCGAACGATAAACTCAACACCGCGCTGACATATATTTCCAATACGGACATGGAGTATAAAAACAAGGTGAATACTGATACTCTCGGTATTGCGCCAATGATAGGATTCGCAGATGGTTCAAAAACGCAGATTGACATTCCGGCCCTGCTGGGTTTTGGGATCTCATATAGATTTTTTCCCCAGCTGAAAGTTGATCTTAATTATGTCTATTACTTCGAGGATAGCGCCACGATTGATACCTTCGAAGATGAGGGCGATAGCTGGGATTTGGGACTTGCTGCCGAGTATACCTTCTCACCCCAGTGGAAAGCCAGCCTTGGTTATCTGCGTACAGACATAGAACTTGCCGACGATCAGCAGATAAACGAGCCGGAAGAACCGAAACTGAGTGCAAATACAATTGCAGCCGGCGCTGTGTGGAGCCTGGCACCTGCCTGGGCCGTTACCTTCGGTGGGGCCTATGTAATGTATGACGATGTGACGGATTCTCTGGGCATCAAGTACGACAAAGAAGTCTGGAATTTTTCCGTCGGTGTCCAGTGGAAGTTTTTATAAATCAAGCTATGATGGTGTCGTAAAAAAAATCTGGGATTCCAGAAGACAGTATCCATAGAACCTTGAAAATACGGAGCTGACGAAGATCGTAGGCAGGGCATAGGGGGTGCTGTCCCCCTATAATACCACACCAAGCCCTTTTAGCCTGGGTCCCCTTCTCTGGTAGGCGGCAAGCCAAAGTTATGGGCCTTGGTCCTCGGGGCCATGATTTTTTTACTCACAGCACTCATCGGGTCGTAGAAATAGCTTCTTGCCGTCATTCTGCGGTTTTTTTCTCTTTCTCCTGGTTCTCAACTGATACCCTGTAGACTGCCAGGGATTCCCTCAACCACTGGCTTGTCTGCAATTTTATACCATCGCACCGTACTTCATACTGTCTTCCCGACAGACTGCTCTTCGAGGCAATTTTATCAATAAAATCCTCTGCTGTTTTAATACGCCGTTTGACGTGATTATATTTCATTTCCAGATGTTCGCGGGCCTCTTTTGCCTGATACTCCCCACCGTTGCGGATAAAGATACAGTCGCTGCTACCGATAAAAGAGAGCAGGTACTCTATTTCGTCATTTTCCGCCGCGACGACGAAATTTCCTGGGAAGAACAATGCAAGAAAAATAATGAGTGATAAAAATTTCATTTCGCCACAAAGATTTTGGTTCGGCAATCGCTTGTGTCCGTGCAAGCCGGAAAGTTACAGTTATTGGATTATGGTCAGAGGATGACACCGGGTGGACCTCATAGGTAAGCGGTTTCAGACCACGGTATAGGATGTGATCCACCGGGCCACCAAAAAATGTTGTACGGTCCTCGTCATTAAAAGCCAGAACTTGCAAAGACAGGTTCTCGGCCAAACGTGTCATGATGGCAGTGCGTTCCTTGCTCCAGTTATTAAAATCACCGGCCAGAATAAGCGGGCCATCATGCT
>JAOZUU010000296.1 GCA_029938515.1 Desulfobacterales bacterium
CGCCCTGCCCTTCTCCGGATAAAAATGAAGATTGAACCTTGAAATTATCCAAATACATCCCGTCATCGCCATAAGACCCGGCAGCATAGACTTCCAAAGGTTCGTTCCACTCCAGGCGCTTTTTCCCACTGATGCCGGCCAGTCGATCTAAAAGTAAATTACCATCGAATCGCGTGGTTCGATCATCCGATGCCACCGTAGCCTTCAGGGCTATAATGCCATTGGTAATTTTTGTGCCCGGTTTGAGGTTCAGTGTATTGGGCAACTGTCTGAATATTTCCGCCAGATTGAGATCGGCCTTGGTTTGAAATCGACTTTCACCCCGGTTACTCAAACGTCCATTAGCAGCCCCCCGGGCCATGGCGGAATCAAATACCAGTTGATTGAGGGCTAACTCACCATCGGTTTGAATCGCATCGATCTCACAGATGATTTTTTTTACAAAAGGTGTGTCCCCTTTTAACCCATCACCAGCCAAGCGGACATCGGTCCCGACCAGCTCTCCAGTAACATGAATTCCGGAAGCAAGGGCGCCCTGAATTTTAAATTGACCGTTTACCCGACCCTCACCCGCTGGTGATCCGGAAATGGCCGATACAACCGCCAATACCGGGGCTATCTCCCAGTCTGTAATTGTTAAATCGGCATCAGATCGAACCTGGTTCGTGGTGACACTCTCCTCCGATGGGATGACCAGGGAACCCTGTCCCGAAATCCGACCAGTTCCCTGACCCGCCCGGGCCAGCAGTCGGTATAAAAGCGGTTTGCCCGGCCCATCGATATTAACGTTTAACGTGAGTTCTTTTGCTATAACTTCCTCTGAATTCTCTGCATATCCAACTCCAATCACTCCATCCGTAACCGTCAGATCGGCCACAATGGGCGGCAAGGCAAATGGAACTGCTTTCTTGCGGAAAGATTCATTCAAATCACCTGAAGAAACGTTTCGGCCGACCGGTGAAATTGCCTTACCCGATGGCAACTTCCCATCCGACGCTGTGCCTCCATCAAATTTTTCTTTTCCAGGCAATTCGACCAGGACATGCGGATTCAGTATTTCGATTCGGCCCGGTTTGCGATAGTTAGACATCAAAGCCATCAGTCCCTTTGACAAAGTAATCTGATCAACTTGGACCGAAAACCCTCCGTCTTTATCTTCATAGCCCAGCCCTTCACATTGAATACCACCGAACCAGTGAAGCGACCATTGGGCGATACTCAAGCGGCCGGGTATTCTCTTGTTAATCGCCTGAATCGCCAGACCTTTCACCGTACCGGTTGAAACAATCGTCGGCAATCCGGCCAGTACTACAACCAGTATAGTCAAACCAAGTACTACGAATAAGAAAAATCGTTTCTTCATTTTATCCTCGTCATTTTAGCACCCATAAAGATTTATCTAATAAAATTTAACAGTCGGGCCAGATTAACCGTATCAAAATCCTCATTGCCAGAGCCTTTGGGCGTTTCGATGATTTTCGGTATACCGGACAGCCTGGGGTCGGTCATGACAAACTGAAATCCATCCATGCCGATGGCGCCTTGACCAATATGGGCGTGACGATCAACCCGGGAGCAAAACGCTTTCAACGAATCATTCAGATGAATGAAATACAGATTCGATAAGCCGATAATGTCATCAAAACGCTCCATGGTTTCCCAATATGTTTTCTTTGTGCGGATATCGTATCCAGCCGCGAAAATATGACACGTATCCAGACAGACGCCAACGCGATCTTTTGCTTCAATCCGTGTAATTATATCAGCCAATTGTTCAAAACGATGGCCGATACCGGTTCCCTGTCCGGCCGTGGTTTCAAATAACAACCTCGGGGTGAGCCCCGGATTATCATCGAAGATGTCATTGATCGCCGAAACAATCCGATCCAGCCCTTTTTCCAGACCACTTCCCATGTGGGATCCGGGGTGGTGGACGATGAAAGGAATGCCGAGGGCATCCGACCGGATTAATTCTCCGGTTAAGGCCCTTTTAGATTTGGCCTGTTTTTTCCGTTCCGGCGTGGCCAGGTTGATCAGATAGGACGTATGGGAGGCGATGCGGGTGATACGGGTGTCTTTAACGGCTTGTTTAAAGAGGTGGATATCGGTATCGATGAGTCGTCGTTCTTTCCAGGTTTTGGCGTTTTTAGTAAACAATTGGGCGGCCGTACAGCCGTAAGCTTGTGCCGCAATCAGCGCCCTGTGTATCCCTCCGGCGATTGAAAAATGAGCTCCCAGGTACGTCTGATTAGTGGATTTGAACAACGCTTTTAGTCTGTCACGATCGATAGACATATTCTCCTCAGCAGAGCTTCGCTAACTTCGGTATACCCGTTGCCGGGCAAGGGCAGCCTTCACCAAGGGGTCCACCTGCACGTCCACATAGTCGAACACCCGTGCCCGGCTCTTTCCTGGCGCAGGACGCAGGACCCGGCCCAGATACTGAATGATCCGTCCGCTGAACCGGACCGGAGTGGCCAAAAACAGCGTGGCAAGGTCTTTACAATCAAATCCTTCTCCAATGAGCTGTCCTGTCGCCACAACGACGCGTACCTCGCCGGCTGACAACGCGGCCACAATACGCCTGCGTTGATCAGATGGTACATCACCGGTTAACAATTCAGCGGGGGTATCAAATTTGTAACGCAGCAACGCTTGCAGGGTTTCACAATGTTTTTTTCGATCAGAAAGTACCAGACAGCTCAGGTTTGAAAAACGAGCGGCTTCCTTAGCCACATCGGCGGCGATCAATCGGTTCCGCTCATCGTCGGCAGTCAGCTCGGAAAGCATTTTGCTGTATTCCCGCACCGGATCATAATACGGTTTGAACGCCGTTTCCCGAACGATCACTTTGGCGGTCAACACATCGCCACTTTGAACCAGCCGTTTTTTATCCACCTCGTGATGCACATCACCCAGGTGCCAGAAAATCAGTTGTGAAAGCCGGTCCCGCCGAAACGGCGTGGCCGACAAACCGGTCATATATTTTGAGTCAAAGGCTGTGACAGCCTCTGTAAAGGTCCGGCTCGGGCAGCGATGGCATTCATCGACGATTAAATAGCCGGTTTGTTTGGCCACGGGCCCGGCCCGTTTATACAAAGATTGAACTAGTGCCACGGTGATCTTTTCTCCGATGGTATTGCGACCGCCGCCGATAAGGCCCACATCTCCAGACTCGATGGACAAAAACTGGCCGATTCGATCCGTCCATTGATGGGCCAGATCCTTGGTATGCACAACAATCAAAACCGGTTGGCGACGCCGGGCAATCAGGTAAAGGGCCATCACGGTTTTGCCACTGCCGGTCGGCGCGGTAAGCGTTCCGAAATCCCGGGCCAGCATTTGTTTAACGGCCGTATGCTGAAAAGGCTTCAGCCGGCCAGAGAAAGTATAATTGACCGGTGCCAATGCCCTGCGTTGATCATCCAGATGGTAATCAATCCGGTGACGACGGCAATATCGGATCAACTGCCGGGTATAGCCCCTGGGGATGCGAAGTGATTTCTTCCCGTAGGCCCGGTAATAACGCAGCACCCTGCGGGTGCCTCGATTCCATCGACCCATCCGTTCATTTTCAACCCATTTGGGATTCAAAAAGGTCAGCTTTTCCTTCAGGTGAACGACCAGTTCATTGGGAAAACCGGTCAAACGAAGGTAGGCACCGATGGTGATGATAAGTGAGTCGGACGGTTTCATCAAAACGGATGTCCGGATCGGTTTCCACCTCGGGAAACGGCCGTGTTTAAGCCGGCTGACCGTTTAGCCCGAAGCAGCCCCGGACTGGTGTGGCAATACATTAAAGCTGATCTGTATCCGGCTGTAATAAATAATCCTTCCAGGTCATCAAACAACACCGCCCGATCCGGCCATTTGAATGCTCTTTCCCTGTCTTTAAAAAGGGACCACTGGGAACGAAGATGCGCATTGGAATGGAAAACTTCAGCTTCGGCCGGATCACACAGAAACAGGGCACACATCACCGGACGAAGATGCCATAGACATCCCTGGGCGCCTAAATACACGCATTTTAACCCTTTATTAGGCTGCTTAAGCACATCCATCAATAGATCGAGCTCTTCTTCGGCAGAGACCAGGGCATTAATGACCACTTCGGCAAAGAAAGCGATGATGCCATCTTTTCCACAGCAGGCGCTTTTATTATTTGTATAGCATTTTCGGGTACAAACATGACTAAAATGAACGGCCAGGAATGCATCCAGATCTCGACGAAAAGACAGATAATCCGCCACCGATGCCCGTAGCCGTTCCCGACTTTCTGACCCGGTACGGGTCAAGTGGCGGCGCACCATCCGCAACGCATCGAGTTGTTCCGCCTGCCAGGTGGTTATCGTATCCGGAGAAGTTGAAATCATACCTGTCAATCTTATATCATCTCTCTGCCCTGTCAAGATTTCCAGGGATATAGTCTTCCAGATAAAGTTTTTGGGCTGCGTTATCGGTCGCCCCCCTTCGACG
>JAOZUU010000297.1 GCA_029938515.1 Desulfobacterales bacterium
TTCATGGGTAACGGTTAAATCTTCCAGGGTGTCGAAAAGCCGGTCCATTTCCGCTTGCAGATGGTGGATCTCCCTGGAAAGAGAGACAATTTTTTTACCGTTGCCGGCGGCCGAAGCAGCGATCATCTCCTGGTTATACCGGGTCATCTCTTTTTCAAGTCCCTCAATTTTTTTTTCCACCACCGCCATCTCTTTTGCAACGGGTTTCAAGGTGTTTATCCGCCGGGTCACGATTTCCGATCGTCGTTGCCGCATCTTTTTTTTCGTCAGACGCCCCTTGGAATTGTTTTCCGGGGTAGGGGTCCCGCGGCCTTTCGTTGTTTGCGTCTCGTCCCGCCAGCCGACTTTATCGAGGAAATTTTGGTAAGACCCCTCAAAAACATCGGCCCGGTCATTCTGAAAAACAATCAACCGCTGGGCCAGGGCATGGAGGAACATTTCATTATGGGTAACCATGATCACGGTGCCGTCGAAGTGATCCAGGGCGGCCAGCAATGTATCGCAAGCGTCCATATCGAGGTGGTTCGTCGGTTCATCCAGCAGCAACAGGTTCACCGGCGTGATCAGGATTTTACCCAGCATCACCCGGCTTTTTTCCCCGCCTGAAAGCACGCCGATCCTTTTCAGGGCATTATCGCCGGAAAAAAGCATGGCCCCGCAGATATTGCGGGCGGCCTGCCGGTTCGAGCCTCCCTGGGCGAGCAGGATTTCTTCTTCGACCGTCCGGGTGTCCACCAGGGAAGCGGCATTGCTCTGCTCAAAATAGCCGCTCTGTATGTTGGGATTAAACCGGAGCCGTCCCGCCTGGGGCACCAAAACATTGGCCAAAACCTTAAGCAAAGTGGTTTTCCCCCGACCGTTTTTACCGATAATTCCGATGCGCTCGCCGTTGTTCACCGAAATATTTAATCCGCTGAATAATCTCCGGTCTTTTTCGTAACCAAAAGCGATATTCTCGGCGCTGAATACGTGCCGTCCTTTAAAAGGGATGCTCGCAATGGAAAACTCGAGATCCTGGGTCGCCTCGAGTTTCTCTTTTTTTTCCATCTTGGCCAGGGTTTTCACCCGTGATTGCACCAGGTTGGCCAGCCGCGCCTTGGCACGAAACCGGTTGATGAATTGCGCCACTTCCTTTCGGCGCTTTTCATCGTTTATTCGCGTTTTCTCGTAAATCGCCTCTTCCTGGACGATCTGGGAGTAATACTTTTCCGTATTGCCGGTAATCTTTTTAATTTTTCCGCGATGGATACCGATGATATGGGTCACGAGTTTATCCATGAAACCGCGGTCGTGGGTGATGAGCATCAACTCATGGGGCCAGGTGGACAAAAAGCCCTCGATCCACCGGATCGAAGCGATATCCAGGTAATTGGTCGGTTCATCGAGCAGCAGCAGGTCCGGCTCGGCGATGAGGGCTTTGGCCAGGTTCAGCCGTACCTGAAATCCACCGGAAAACTCGCCGGGCGGCCGGTCAAAATCGTCCGTGGAAAACCCGAGACCGGCCAGAATCCGCTCCACCTTCCAATGATGGTCCCGTTCGTTGGCCGGCAGGCTTTGCATCCCCTCGTCAAGGATCGTTGTGGCTGTAAATTCCAATTGCTGTTGAATATATCCAATGCGGTAGTTGCGGGGAATGTTCAATCTTCCCTCGTCCGGTTCCTCCAAACCGGCGATGATTCGGAATAGCGTGGTCTTGCCGTGTCCGTTCCGTCCGACTATCCCGACTCTTTCGCGGGCATTGATTTTAAATCGTACCCCTTCGAACAGGTGTTGCCCGCCATAACTTTTATGTAGATTTTCAACGCTGATCATTTCATAAAACCCATAAACAGATCAGCTCATCATCTAAGGTGATTTGTACGGTATGCATACACTCGCCTCATTTATGCGGATTAGATTCGCTACAATATCTAATAATTATCCATATATCAAGGCGTTGATGAGCGGGGGGTATTCACTGATTTTTGGTGCATATCCTGCCGTGGCTCCTCGAAAGAGGAGCAACTGTAAAAATTTTTGATCGAGGACATCTATCAGATATTTACTGGAACTTTTGAAGTCAGACTATCATTTGATTGGAAGTAAAAGAAAACCCCGGCACGGCGTGAATACCGGGGTTGAAATACTGGGGAGGAGATGGAGAGAATTTACACGGCCACTTGGGAAGAGTGCCGTCCCTTCAGGACGGTCAGCCCTCGGGTCAATTCAAGGAGTATACCCATCCCCTGTTTGATTTCACGATCACTCATGGCGCTCATCATGCCGAACAGGCCGACTTCTTTGGCCTGAGCCGGATCGACGCGTCCCGGAATTTCGGCGGCCCGTTCAATAAACGCCACCGCCCGTGGCTCGGTCAGCTTTTTTATGGCACTGAGCAGTTTGACCATTCCGTCACCCATCTGTTTCAAATCTTCGGCGGAAAATGATTGGCTGAGATTTTTCAAAATCTCAAGGGATGTGCTTAACAGACGAAAAACGCCTTTTTGTTCGAGATCGTCCAGAATTAAAATAATCTGGGGGACCGAAAGTTTAAACAGGGGTTCGGCCGTCTGAACAAAATCGATGACGTTTTTAAGCTGGTCCAGGGTGAAGTTAAAGCTATTCACATTGCGCATGACTTTCTTTAAAAGAAACGTGAGATCCTCCAATTGGAAGTCCGACTCGATATCCGCCAGTCCCACAATTAAGGCCTGTACAGCCTCGTTCACCCGGGGGGCCAATTCTTCTTTTAGTTCACGCATGGATCTGGCCGATTCGGCCACCGGTGCTACCTGCGCCTCAAGACGATCCAGCCGTTCGAGTATCAATTCTTGCTGAGTCATTTACGTCACCTCCCTTCTAAGCGACTTTCCGGATCTTGCCGGCCAGATTCATCTGGGGTTCCAGGGGCAAATCGAGACCCTTCATCATCAGGTTCCAATAAACCCATCTGAACATCATCTTTCCCCAGTAGTTATTCAGGCTCTCCTGCAACAGGCTGAATGGTCCCATGCCGGGAAAGGGGAATTTTCCGGGCAACGGTTCGACATCGTAATTGAAATCGAGGAGGATGGCCTTCTCGAAACCCGATGCCAGGAAACAGGTGGCATGACCGTCGAACTGGTGGGTTGCCTCGTGTCCGTCGATTTCCCGCAACAGGTTGTCCACCAGGGTATAGGCCATATAGTGAGCTACGGAGCCGGCTTTTGAGGTGGGTACGTTGGTGGTGTCCCCGATCACGAATATGCGGTCGAAATTTTCGGCTTTCAAAGTTCCATTGTCCGTGGCCACGAATCCCACCGGATCGCTAACTTCCGAATCGATCAGCACTTTATCGCCCATGTTGGGGGGAATGGCCACCAACAGATCGTAACCAACTTTATCTCCTTTATGGGATTCAATGGTTTTTTCATTGGCATTGACTTGAGCTATGTCAAAGTTGGGCGTTACTTTGATATTCTTTTTGACAGCCACTTCGGCAAGGGTTTTTGCGGCCACCGGTTTGGTAAACACATTGTCCAGCGGCGTGACAAATTCAATATCGACTTTATCGCGGACACCGTTGACCGTAAAAAACCAGTCAGCCATAAAAACAAATTCAAGCGGAGCGATGGGGCACTTGTAGGGAATCTCGGCGATATTGAGCACGACTTTCCCGGAATCAAAATATTTAAGCTTTTTACGGAGTTCGAGGGCCCCGCCCAGGGTGTAAAAATCGAAAATGTCCTTGCGCCATCCGTCCGGCATGCCGTCGATTTCCTCCGGGGCAATATCGCATCCGGTGGCAATTATCAGCCAATCATAGTCGTATTGACCGCCTTTTTCCGTTTCTACCCGCCGCTCTTCGGCATCGATCCGGGTGATACTGTCGTGAACAAAATCAACACCTCGGGGAATGAATTCTTTTTTCGGCTTTAATACGTCCTGCTCACCATAAACACCAAAAGGGATAAAGAGGTAACCGGCCTGATAGTGGTGCTGCTCTTTCCGGTCAATGATGGTCATTTCCCACTCGGATTCAGGCAGCTCTTTGCGAAGCATATTGGCCACGATGGTGCCGCCGGCTCCGGACCCCAGGATAAGAATTTTTCTCATGACAGCCTCCTTTCTTTTTATATGTTCTGGTTACACATTTAGGATGAATCCATTTTCTCGCCATCTCACTGCAGAGAAAATTGTCGAATAGATTCGCAATGATTTGCTTAGACAGTGAAGCCTTTGAAAAACCGCCGGTTATTTCCTTAGACCGGCAATCACACCTGGTAGAACATCGAGTACGTAGCGGATATCATTTTCACTGCTCAATCGCCCCAGAGAGAATCGCATACTTCCCCCCGCCAGTTCCGGAGAAAGGCCCATGGCGGTTAGCACATGGGACACTTCCGCGGATCCCGAGGAGCAAGCGGCTCCGGTGGAGACCGCGATTTTTTGGCTGTCGAGGACTAGTAGCAGCGATTCGCCGTCAACGGAATGAAAACTGATATTGGAG
>JAOZUU010000298.1 GCA_029938515.1 Desulfobacterales bacterium
TACCTCGGTGAAAATAATATATCACATGAATACGGTGGGTTGCGATGTATTGAGAAGCTATCAGTTATCAAACACGACAAAATTTTTGCAGATACGCTTCAGACATCATAGAATTACCTTCGCGTTGGGCTTTTGTCATAGCACGACCTCCTCATGTGGATTGACTTATGTATAACATATCTGTCAACCGAGGTCGTGATTTTCACAGATTCGAAAAAACACTATACTATCGGGGTTCTAATAAAAGTATCCCATTTTCGGTATTGATATCCATGCGAAATCGGCGCAGGTAATTCAATCCCAGCAACCCCCATTCGGATTGATTCGGTAGATCCAGAATCAGCGCTTTAACGTCATTAACCTCCCGTCCGTCTATGGTAATTGAAGACAAATTCACCTCAGGTGCATATTTTACACCGCCTGCAGTCAAAACACTCCTCATCGGGTTGCGTTCATCAACTACCAGACCCAAACCTTCCGCGGTCGACTGCGGTATTGTCACCATGGATGCCCCGGTATCAACAATAAACTGTTGATTGGCACTGCTATTAAGTGTGGCGGAAGCAGGTATTTGCTGTAAACCGGGAGTAAATTGAATAACGATTTTTCCGTCCTGGGCTTTTAATTCTGAAATTTGGGTCTGTAAATTTTGGACTTTATCACCCAGGGAAGGCGGGTAATCTTTCATAGCAAGAATTTTTTCGGCCTCTACCCAGTCATTTTTTGCCAGCGCCAATTGCACTCCTGACAAATGGATGTCTACATTGTCCGGCAATTTCCAGCTGCCGAGTCGATAGGCTCTCCAGGCACCTTCTAAATAGTCCTTATTAAATTGAGAAGCAATCCAGTCTTGATAAAGGTCAGCAAAAAAATTTTGTAACTCTACTGTTTCTTGCTCATTCAATTCAGGCAGACTGGCAATCACATTTTCGGTGAGATCAATCGCATCTTCAAATTCATAACTTTGAGCAGTTGCCCGGGCTACATCCATCAACAAGGCAGTGTCGGCAACCTCGATAAGAATCTGAACATCGAAGATGTTGCTCACTTCTCTGGTGTAGCCCGCTTTCAGCACTCCTGCAATCAGCTGTCGCATATCCTCGATCACAGTTTCCTTTTGTAGATATTCCGGCGTTTCCTCGTCGGATAGGTTGACTTCAAATTTAAAGCTGTTCGCAAAGGCCTCCAAGTGTTCAAGGTCGGAATAATCATTTCCCATCGCAAGGGCGCGTGTAAATTCTTCCTCCCTGCTGTTGGCAAAGGTGATCCGGTAAAAATCATCTACCCGAATTTCCGGTATCAGAATTTTTCCTTCATCGCCGTTCCAGACAAAAGCACCAGCCATAACATCGCCGAAGGTCCAGCCGACAACTCGACCTTGCTGAATCATAACTCCAAATTCACTAAAACTTTCCGGTAAAAGGCCTTCGATAAACAATCCTTGCATTTCGGGATTATCAAACTCCACCGGTTCAGGAGAATCTTGCGATGTTAATGAAAGCCAGGACAACGGTGCTTCCGGCACCCAAGGGTAAAGTTCCGGACCGTCAATGGCCAAATCTCCCTGAACTTGCCAGAGTCCGATCCTGTCGTGGTCGTTTAAAATTCCGTCGACAATACTCAACTCCGTATCCAGACCCATCTTCAGAACCCATTCGGTCCCCCCCAGACATACCTGCTTGGGCAGTGCTACCCAACCTCCTCCAACCACCGGCACCGGCACTTCAGAGATGACATTCCCGGTGATATCTTTAATAACAACCCGTCCAACCGGAATTCTTATTTTTTGACTATCTGGCGGGATTGCCTCGCCTTGTTCCAGTTTGGTATCTTCGCCGACAACGATATCCTTTTCTTTTGAAGGAGCAGGGCGCTCGGACTGGAGAGACCTGGAAGCCGATCTATGGGATTCCAATTCAGACAATCGATGATAAAAATAATACATCCCGCCGAGCACTAAAAAAATAGATACAAAAAGCCATATCCATTTTGTCCTGTTTGAGAAACTTTTGCGCAGGGAAAAGCCGCAATTCAGGCAAAAATTGGATTCCTCGGGATTATGCGTATAACATCTCGGACAAACCAGAATTTTATCATCATCAGGAGGTATTATTTCAATTTCAGGAACAGTCATTGGCCTTTCAGCTTTCGCCGGACAATGGTTATCAACAAAAAATTTGAGAGCAATAATTGTGTCGCATAAATCAAAAATTTCGGCAAGGCATTACCTAAGTTTTAGATATGGCAAGGATAAATAGAGGGTGTCATTCCCTGGGCGAGACACAGATGCCTTGAATTAAACAATCATGCTCTAAAAATGTAACTAATGTTTTTTGCAGGTTGCACAATGACAAATACACACTTTTTTGAGTTTCTATTTTGTTTAGATGTCGTGTCTCAATCGAATCATACAGATTAACAACATTTTAACCTAAAACTGAAAAGCTGCTTTCCGTGTTAATTTCCCTCAATCGGGAATAAAATGCCAGGTTAATGGTTCGATTCTGATGTTCAAGATGGAATTGAATCGGGTCGATGTCGTGGTCCCGGCCATTCTGGCATTGTTCGATCAGTTCGGCCATTATTTTCCCGACCATGGGTGCATTCTTATACTGGTTGCCCGATGTCCCCACCGCCAGATAAAACCCGGACAGGTCGGATTTATCATAGATGGGAATCCAGTCGTCGGTCACATCGTACAGATCGACAACCCCTTTGATATTGCGCGGTATGCCGATTTCCGGAATTCGCAGGGCCAGACGGTAGGCTTGGGCCCTGGCCTGCTCGGTCATGTCACGATTGAAAACATCCGGGTCATCTATCCAATCCTTGGGGTCACAATCCGGATCCTCACTGCCGCACAGGATGTGGTTGCCGACTTCGGGCCGCCAGTAGCAACCGATGTCGCTGTCCGAGCTGGGACACCCGACGGTTTCAAAATCAAACCCGGAGGGGGCAGGGATGTGAATCACTTCATGCCGCAGGGCCCGGGTCTTGATTTTCATGCCGTCCTCGATACCGGCCAACCGGTTGATGACAAAAGAGTGCGGGCCGGCCGCGTTAATCACGACCGGCGCGTTTATCCGGGTGCCGTCCGCCACGGTTATCCCCGACACCTGGTGACGCTCTTTATGAATCGCGGTTACCTGTGAGTTGAAAAGAAATTCCGCCCCGTAAGCTTCGGCCGCCACCTGAAGGTTATGGGTTGACAATTGCGGGTCGGAGATGAATCCACCGGCCGGATAGTAGACTGCGCCGGGCAGGGCGTCTTTGTTTTTTCGACCAAAGGCTGAATCATCCGGTCGTTGGGGCGGGTAATAGCTGGTTTCGTCCAGAATGGAAAATCGATTTCTAATCCTGGTAAAATCCCATTCCTCGTAAGAAATGCCGAGTTCATCCAGCAGGCTCATGGTTTTTTTTAATTTTTCGTTTACCTGGCACTTGAGAACCATGATACCGGTTTTGATGAATTTAGCCATGCCGCCGGGATCTTCAGCCTCCAGGTAATTGGCCCAATCGTCCCAGTAAAAGTAACTTTCATACGCCATGGCCGTACCATCCAGCGTCGAATAATGCACCCGAATAACCGCGCAGGAGGCTGCGGTCGAGCCCTGGCCTGCATCGGATAATTTATCGATGTTGATCGTCTTCCAACCCCTTTTGGCCAATTCAAAAGCGATATTACAGCCGATAATGCCTGCTCCGATAATGATGGCATCATATGTCTTTTTCATATCCGCATATCCTTCTTTGGAAATTCATAGTTTCATTAGCCTGTCAAGTGTTAATCGAAAATTACTAATAAGGCCATTATTATTTAGACATAAACTCACCGCCCATTCGCTGCGCTCATTCAAGTCGCAGAGAGCGCAAAGATGTTTGTATTTTTTACTTTCCGCTGAAACGCCGGAAAGCAAAAAGCAGTATGCCCTTCGGGAACTTTAGTGAGTCGGTACTGATCAAACTTGTATAAATTTCGGATAGTTTGAGTCATAACCGTGCTGATTCTTTCGTGATTCTCCGCCGGAGGCGGTAAGGTTTTATGTTTTTCGGCGTTTCAGCGGGAAACATAAAGTAAAATTGCCTTTGCGTCCTTCGCGCCTCTGCGGTGAATATTATTTTACAACAGAAGAATTCTATGTCTAGTGATTTATGGCCGCATTAGTAAGTGGCTAACGAATTCGCACCATTTTCGGATCCAGTGTGTCACGAAGACCGTCACCCAACAGATTAAAACCCAGCACGGCCCAGGCAATGGCAACGCCGGGGAAAATGGCCATCCAGGGCGCCATCTCCATAAAAGTTTGAGCTTCGTTAAGCATTCGCCCCCAGGAGGGGTGCGGCGGCTGGGTGCCCAGCCCCAGGTAACTGAGCCCCGCTTCGGCCAGGATGGCCACGGCAAATTGAATGGTCCCCTGAATGATCAGGGGTGACAGAATATTCGGCAGGATATGACGCCCGA
>JAOZUU010000299.1 GCA_029938515.1 Desulfobacterales bacterium
CACGGGGGTGGGATTGAGGCGGGCCACCGGGGCCGGCACGCCGGCCCATGAAAAACGGACCTTGCCGGGAGATCTGACCATCATGTGCGGCGGCCGGGTCGGTAAGGACGGCATTCACGGGGTGACCGCCTCATCGGAGAGCTTTTCGAAAAACACACCGGCCGGGCATGTCCAGATCGGTGATCCGTATACCCAGAAGAAGATGCACGATTTTCTCCTCGAAGCGCGGGACCAGGAGCTGATTCAGTTTGTCACCGACAACGGCGGCGGCGGATTATCTTCATCGGTGGGGGAATCAGCACGGTTTTCCAACGGCTGCGAAATCGATCTCGAAAAAGTACCGCTTAAATACGATGGCCTCGATCAATGGGAGATCTGGGTGTCGGAATCCCAGGAGCGGATGACGGTGGCTATCCGGCCGGAGCATTTGAAACGTTTCATGGACCTTTCCGCCCGGCATGCGGTGGAGAGCACCGTGATCGGCCGCTACACCGATTCGGGCAAGCTGCATATCCGCTACGAAGGAACCACCTGTACTTACGTTGACATGGATCTGTTTGAATCCGGTTTTCCCCAGTGGGAATTCGATGCCGTCTGGCAGCCGCCGGCCCGGCGGGGGTTGTCGGAACCGGTCCTGGGCCCGCCTTCGAATTATAATCGCCTTCTTAAAAATATGCTGGCCCGGCCCAATATCGCTTCCACCGAATGGATTACCCGCCAGTACGACCACGAAGTCCAGGGGACCAGCATTGTTAAACCGCTGGTGGGAGCGGATCGGGATGTTCAAAGCGATGCGGCCGTCATTCGTCCGGTCCTGACATCGGAAAAAGGACTGGCCTTCTCCCAGGCGCTTTTGCCACGGTATTCGGCCATCGACGCCTATCACATGGCCGCCGCCGCCATCGATGAGGCCGTGCGCCGCATCCTGGCCGTGGGGGGTGATCCCGATCACATCGGGGGCGTGGATAACTTTTGCTGGCCCACGATCCAGTACCATCCCCGGAATAATCCGGACGGAAAATTCAAGGCTGCCCAGCTGGTGCGTTCGTGCCGGGCCCTGAAAGAGACCTGCCTGGCCTATGAGATTCCGCTTCTTTCCGGAAAAGACAGCATGTACGTAGATGGTCATCTGCCCGGCCGATATGGGGAGATCCATAAGGTGTCGGCTCTTGAAACCATGCAGTTTTCGGCGATTTCGGTGGTCAAGGATATCGGCCGGTGCATCACCATGGATGTGAAAGCACCGGGAGACCTTGTTTATGTTCTTGGAATCACGCGCAACGAGCTGGGTGGGTCCGAGTATTACGCCCATTTGGGATATACCGGCTTGAACGTGCCCCATGTACGCCCGGCGGAATTTATGGTGTTGTACCGGGCCCTGGCCACGGCCATCCGTCAGGGGATCGTGGCTTCGGCTCACGGTGTTTACGCGGGAGGTCTCGGTGTTCATCTGGCCCTCACCGCCATGGGCGGCGGTCTCGGGCTGTCGGTGGATCTATCCAGGGTAGCGGTAATGGATGTCGACCGGGACGACCAGGTTCTTTTTTCCGAGACCGCCGGCCGGTTTATTGTCACCATTGATCCGAAACATCGGTCCGCTTTTGAAACGCTTTTCAACGGTCTGCCATTTGCTGCCATCGGGCAGGTGGAAGAAAAATTGGATTTGAGCATCCGCGGCACGGATGGCGAGCCGATCTGCGACACATCGGTTCAAAGGCTCAAGGCCGCCTGGCAGCAGCCTTTCGGAGATTTGTCATGAACAAGGTAAAGGCCCTGGTCTTGACGGGGTACGGGTTAAACTGCGATGTCGAAACGGCCTATGCCTGTGAGCTGGCCGGCATGTCGCCCACCCGGGTCCATATCAATGCATTAATTGACGGCAGTGTCCGTCTGGACGATTTTCAACTCATGGTGTTCATCGGCGGATTCAGCTGGGGCGACGATCACGGGGGCGGGGTGATCCAGGCCGTCCGGATGAAAACCCATATCGGCGATCAGATGCAGACTTTCATCGAGCGGGGCAACCTGATGCTCGGTATCTGCAACGGATTTCAAGTCCTGGTGAATCTGGGGCTGTTGCCGGGTTTCGATAACGAATATGACCGGCGCCGGGTGGCGCTCACCTATAACGATTGCGGCAATTTCAGGGATCAATGGGTCCGGCTGCGTATCAACGACCGGTCGCCCTGTGTCTTTACTAAAGGGATCGAGGGGATCGATCTGCCCGTACGCCATGGCGAGGGAAAATTTTATGCCGGGACGGGTGTCATTGCGCGGCTCGAATCGACTCAACAGGTGGTCATGCAATATGCCGCCGGCGATGGTCAGGCGGCCGGCGGCCATTTTCCCAAAAATCCCAACGGATCGATTCGCGATATCGCCGGTATCTGCGATCCCACGGGCCGGATTTTCGGCCTGATGCCCCATCCGGAAGCGTTTAACCATCCCGCCAACCATCCGGACTGGTTCCGGGAGCGGGAGTTGGTCCGCCGTTCCGGCCGGTCGGAAGCGTCCTCCGCTTTAACCGGCATTCGTTTGTTTCAGAATGCCGCGGACTTTTTGAACGATCTTTAAGGTCCCCGGAAAGAAATAAATCCATCCCGCCTGGGCGGGATGGATTTATTTTTTCAGGGGGCCTAAGCAACCTTTCTTCTGCCAACCCATATTTTTAGCTGTATAAAAAATCAAGATATTTATGTTTTGACAAAAAATATTTGACAATTCTTTTCAAATAGTCAAATATTGATGGTGATACTTTCTTATATGGAAATATTACTCTAAATGCCTGAAAAAGCCCTCGATCCACTGGACAAAAAGATAGTCTGCCTGTTAACTGAAGATGGCCGGATTCCCGTGGGAGACATGGCCGCACGGTTGGGTGTGACCGCGCCAACCGTTCGCGCACGAATCAAGAACCTTGAAAAAGCGGGCAAGCTGAAAATAACCGGACTTATCGATCCCCTCGAACATAAAGATTTGATCACTGCCTTGATCGGGCTGAACATTCTATCGTACGGCAAGCTTGACGAAATACTGGAAAAACTGGCCAATCTCGGCTACGTCACCTGGGTGGCCGTGGTAACGGGGCGTTACGATGTGATTGCCGAGGTGGTTGTCAATGGCGGCATGGCAGACCTGTATCGGCTCACAACTGATATTATTCCCCAGGTGGGAAATGTCGCCAAGAGCGAGACGTTCGTCATCATGAAGTCGAAACGAAAATGGGTTTGCTTGCCCGAGGGGTTTCGGGACTGGTGAGGGGCTTAAAAAAGACAAGGGTTGGGAGAAAAAAATGAAGGTGGCTGTGCTGGGTGGTATGGGGTTGCAGGGAAAGGCCGCTCTGGTTGATCTGGCCCGGAGCAAGGATGTCACAGAGATTATTTGTGCTGATCTTGAACCAAATGCACTGGGCAAGATGACTGACCTCCTCGATGTGGGCAGGGTCACCCCGGTTAAGATCGATGCCTCGTCAAAGGATTCCCTGGTGTCTTTGCTCAGACAGGGTGTGGACGTGGCCATAGACCTGCTTCCCCTCCCTCTGATGCCAAACGCATTCGATGCGGCCATCGAAGCCGGTGTCGCCCTGGTTAGCACCAACTACGCCAATACGGTCCGACATCTCCACGACCGTGCCGTGGAGGCCGGTGTTTCACTTATGCCGGAATGCGGCCTGGACCCAGGAATTGACCTGATCATTTGCGGTCATTGTGTCACGCAGTTTGATGAAGTTTACGTTCTTAACTCCTATTGCGGTGGATTTCCCGAGACCAAGGCCGGCGACAACCCGCTTAACTACAAAGTGACCTGGAACTGGGATATGGTCCTGGGCAGCCAGAATCGGGAGTCGGCTTTCATCAAAGACGGTCGCCGCTTAACCGTTTCGGCCTCTGAACAGCATGAAAACGCAATGATCCACCAGATAGATTTTCCGGGTCTGGGCAAACTTGAGGCAGTCCCAAACGGCGATGCTGTTTTCTACACTGATATCCTGGGCGTCACCGACACCATTCAAGAAACCAGACGTTACGCCCTGCGGTGGCCTGGATGGTGTGCATTCTGGGCACCCCTGAAGAAGCTTGGCTTCCTTTCGGATGATCCGGTTGATGGTTTGGATTGCAAAGTGAGTCCCCGCCAATTTCTTGCAAAATTCATGGGACCCCAGCTCCAATACAGGGATGATGAGAAAGATATAGTGGCCATGCACAACGTCTTTAAAGGCGTTAAGGACGGGCGGAAGAAGTCCATTGTTGTCAACCTGATGATTGAAAGGGACCTCGATACGGGTCTGTTTGCCATGAACCAGGGCGTTGGCTACCCTGTCAGCATCGTGGCGAAAATGATTGGTAACGGGCAGATAAAGAAAAAAGGTATCCTTTCGCCTGCCATTGATATACCCTATGAGGCGTTCATGGCTGAGTTGGCTAAACGGGGAATCGAGGTGGAAGAAGAAGTAACAGAGGA
>JAOZUU010000300.1 GCA_029938515.1 Desulfobacterales bacterium
AATCCACATACCGCGCCCCTGGCTATTAATCTCAGCATCAGTCGATTTCCAGGATTATCTGTATAGTAATGTACCATGAACTGTGGTAAGAATAGTTCACTTTTCGTCACGGATTCAGGATGACTTCTTTTGCAATCAAATCGCTAAAACATATCGGCAGAGCGCTGCTGTACGGGATCACCGGCGGATGTGCCGTGCTGGTTGTCGTTTTTGTATTGTACCTTGAAAGCCGCCCGGATCTCAAGATCTGGCATACGGCCGACCTCGATACCGAATTCGCGGCAGAGCGTTCCGTACGAAGCTTTGCGGATTACCTTGTGATGGAAAAACGGCTCTTCGATCAGCTTGACGAGCGCGTCTATTCCCGTGTTTTGCCTGAAGATCGGGGTCTGGTAAACCGGTACCATCGCGGGAGCCTCTCCAATCCCGACCAGTGGTCTCCGAACTGGAACCGTACCTTCGAACTTACCACGGATGCGCCCCGGGCGGGCGTGCTGCTGTTGCACGGCATGTCGGATTCTCCTTACAGCTTGCGAAGCTTCGGACTGAGACTGAATACCGAAGGTGCCTGGGTCATCGGTCTCCGCTTGCCGGGCCACGGCACCGCACCCTCGGGTCTGGTCCGGGTTCGATGGGAGGACATGGATGCGGCCGTTCAGCTGGCCATGCGCCATCTGCATGACAAAGTCGGCAAAGGATCGCTCTATATCGTGGGCTACTCCAACGGCGGCGCCCTGGCTGTGAATTACGCGCTTTCATCTTTGGAGAATTCCAGGCTGCCACCGGTGGACGGGCTGGTGCTGATTTCACCGTCCATCGGTGTTACATCCATGGCGTTTATGGCCAAATGGCAGGCAAGGCTTGGACGTTTGCTTGGCCTCGACAAGCTCGCGTGGAACGCTATTTTGCCCGAGTACGATCCCTTCAAGTACAATTCCTTTGCCGTGAACGCCGGGGACCAGGTCTACCGCCTGACCACTGAAATTCAGGCGCGTCTGAAAGCGACGGGTTTCGCTGGAAAACTGAATCGATTTCCAAAGGTACTGGCCTTTCAATCCGTGGTCGATGCCACGGTGTCGACCTCTGCGGTCATCGAGGGAATGTTCGCACAGCTTCCGGCCAGAGGGCATGAGCTGGTGCTTTTTGACATCAACCACGTCGCCAGGGCCGAACAGCTATTCAAGAAAGATCCCGGACCGGAGATAGTGGCTCTGCTGGGTGATGAACACCTGCCTTTTACGGTCAGCCTCGTGACCAATGAGAGTGAGGAAAGCTCGGAGGTCGTTGTCCGCAGAAAGACACCGGGCAGTTTGAAGATAACCGAGTTGCCTCTTGAGCTGAAATGGCCCCGGGAGATTTACTCGCTATCCCATGTCGCCCTGCCCTTTTCAATTAACGATATGCTTTACGGCGGATCGCCTTCCGGCGGCAATCCGGGAATCCGGCTTGGCAACATGGAACTGCGGGGAGAACGTGGTATGCTGCAGATCCCCGCCGCAGACATGTTACGTCTCCGGTGGAATCCGTTCTATACTTACATGGAGCGACGATTGCTCGAATTCGTTCGTCCGGTGGACCCTTGAAGAAAGTTTTAGTACCTGTTTATTGAAATCACATCATGTTTGCGAAGGATTTTTACCATAGCCAGATTGGATATTTAAGAAATTCTATCGATTTTAATAGAAAGACAGAGCGAAGCAGTCTTCGCCTTAAGGCTACGCCGCTCAGGAGCGATACCACAAATCGCCAATCGTCAATCTTCAATCTTCAATTTGGTTCCGGCTTTGCCGGATTAGGTACACATGTGCAATTTCCCCAAATTGCAGCCTCCATTCACTAATCCCAGCTTTTCCATGCATCTTAAAAGATTCGTTGCGGGCACGTAGTACAAAATAATTTAAGGCTCAGAAAAATGTGTAATATCCCTGTCTAATCTAAAATCCATCAACCACGAATTTAGCATGGTTTCTCCATGTATTGGGCTATGTCCTGGAATCGTCAAAAAGCTTGCGTTATAGACGTATTGCTTTTTTCAGGCCTATCAGTTAGAAATGTACCCAGAGCCAGCCATATGTGGGACAGATTTTAGGCAAAAGGCAGGGACAGAGCAACAGTCATTAGGATGTCGCCCTTAATACATAGGTGTGCTCTATTAACGAGAGGATCGGTGAGGGAATCGGTGATGTTGGTTATTCGAGAGAACAGATGGAAAACATTTTGTTTTTACTTGTTTTTCATTGGTTTGGTCGCTTATGGGCCTATGGTTGACCTATCCCGTTCTCAGACCCAGGTTCAAAACCCTCTGGAAACTAAGAATGTCCTCATCTTGAATGGTGCAGAACCGAACACACCCGCTTTTGCAAGACTCAATCAAGAATTGTTAGCCGTTTTACAATCCGGTGGAATCGGCATTAGAAATCAGTTTTTTGAACACCTGGGCCTGACACGCAACCCCAGTCCTGAATCCAGAAAGCTTAGGATGCAGCTGATCAGCCTGCGCTACAGCGAGCACAAGATGGACTTAATCATCACTCTGTACCCTAACGGTTTGAAGTTTCTGCTGGACATGGATCAGAGTTTCTTTCCCGCTGCCCCCGTCATGGCCCTCATTATACCTCAGGGCTATAAGCTGCCGGAGACGGATCGCCGAATCATTCCTCATGTGGTCGTCCCGGATCTCAATCGAACGTTAGAGATTGGCCTGAAGCTGGTCCCCAAGGCTGAGCGTGTTTATGTCGTGAACGGGCTCGATCCCATGGATAGATGGATTGGAAGCCTGGCGAGAAAGGATTTCAAGAAATGGGAAGACCGCCTGGACTTTTACTACATGAGCGACCTGCCTCTGGAAAAAGTTCTGGCCACGGTATCCGCCGCTCCTGCCAACAGCATCGTATACCTGACAACCTTCAGTAAGGACGCGACCGGAAAATACATGCGCACGGTGGAAGTGAGCGAAGAGCTCGCTGAGGTCTCCAGGGCACCGATTTTCGGACTCCTCGGCAGCGTGATCGGCCACGGAAACGTAGGCGGTTCACTGATCAGTTTCAAGCACATTGGAACCAAAGCAGGCGAATTGGCGCTGGATATACTTCGTGGGGCCCAAAATATCGAGAATATCCCCGAAGTGCTGAAGGTACCTCAAGTGGATATATTCGATTGGCGTCAGCTGAAACATTGGAACTTGAACGAGTCTGACTTGCCAAAGGGAAGCGTCATTGTCAACAGAGTTTTCAGCCTATGGGACCTGAAGTATTATTTCATCGGTGTTCTGGTCTTCATCATGGCGCAGTTGCTCCTGATCATCGGACTGCTGGCACAGAAACGCCGCAGGAGATCGGCCGAGGAGTCGCTCCGGAAGAAATCGGAGGAACTTGATCAATTCTTCAATGTTTCCATAGAGTTGTTGTGTATCATTAATACCAATGGACGTTTTTTTCGGTTGAACCCAGCTTGGGAAACTGTGCTTGGTTACAGCAGGGAAGAACTCATGGCGCATAGGTTTCTTGACTTCGTGCACCCTGACGATTTTTTGAGGACTGAGGAGGCGGTAACCACTCTGTTATCACAGGAGAAAATCGTGCATTTCAAAAACCACTACCGGTGCAAGAACGGCACTTATCGCCAGCTCGAATGGAATGCAGTCAGGGTTGGAAACTTGATATACACGGTAGCAAACGATCTAACCGAATACATTAATGCGGAGATAAAGGCCAGACAGCATAGGGAAGAGCTTGCACACCTAACCCGAGTTGCCACCATGGGGGAGTTGACCACCTCATTGGCACACGAGATCAACCAACCGCTCACAGCCATTCGGAGCAACGCCGGGGCGGCGCAGCGGTTTCTCTCCCAGGATGAGCCTGACATTCGCGAAGTCCGGCAGATCCTAGAAGACATTGTCAGCGACAACAACCGCGCCAGCGAAGTGGTGAAGAATGTCAGCGCTATGGTAAGAAAGGAAAAACATCAAGAGGAATTGCTGGATCTCAACAAGGTAATTCAAGGAATCGTTGATCTCATTCGGAGCGACTCTCTTCTCAAGGGATTGTTGATTACTTTGGAACTGGACCCGGAATTGAAGATGATACCCGGGAATCGCATCCAACTGCAGCAGGTGATATTAAATCTGATTCTGAACAGCGTCTCTGCCATGAGAAATGCGGCACGGGCTCAACGTAAAATCATAGTGAGAACCGCAATGCCGGACAACCGGACAGTGAATGTGTCAGTGACGGATTTTGGCACCGGCATCGATGCAAACAACATCGATCAACTTTTCGAGGCTTTTTACACCACCAAGCCCGAGGGATTGGGCATGGGGCTCTCCATCAGCCAGACAATCGTTAATACTCATGGCGGGGATATAAAGGCTTCAAACAACCGGGAAGGGGGTGCCACCTTTGTTGTCACACTTCCAACAGACCGGGGAGATGCGTCATGACAGAGGAGAAAGCC
>JAOZUU010000301.1 GCA_029938515.1 Desulfobacterales bacterium
GGCCATCTCCATTTACGTCCTGGTGTTTAGAAAAAAATGGGCGGCCAGCAGGTAAATTTATACCATACCCAAGTTGAGCGATTTTTCACCGAGGAGCTATGCCGAGATCTTGATATATTTGACTTTTCCGATCCGGTGGCTATGTTATCGATTTATAATTTTTATTGCGGAGAAGGGTAGCTTGTCTCGCCCATAATTTCTATCTACGAAATGATACATCACCTGACAACGGAAGATAAAGAAATCACCCTCATCGGAACGGCTCATGTTTCCCATGAGAGCGTGGCGCTGGTCGAATCGGTGATCGATGAGGAAAAGCCGGACACGGTTTGTGTCGAGCTTTGCGCTTCCCGCTACCAGTCTATACGAAATCCGGATCAGTGGCTCGACACCGATATCGTCAAGGTCATCAAGGAAAAAAAAGCCTTTTTATTGTTATCGCATCTGTTATTGGCTTCTTTTCAAAAGCGGATCGCCCGCCGGCTCGATATCAAGCCGGGTGAGGAAATGATCCGGGCCATTGAAGCGGCCGACCGGGTGAACGCTCACATTCATCTGGCGGATCGGGATATCCGGGTGACCCTGGCCAGAACCTGGCGGGCCATGGGGTGGTGGGACAAGCTCAAGCTGCTTTTCCAACTCATCCTGTCCGTTGGCGAAGCCGATGAGATCAGTGCCGAAGATGTTGAAAAGATGAAAGAGCAGGACGTGCTGACGGCGGTATTGGCCGACATGGGCAAATCCTTTCCCGTGATCAGCAGAATCATCATCGATGAACGGGATCAGTATCTGGCCCAGAGGATCCGACAGGCCCCTGGGAAAAAGATCGTGGCCGTGGTGGGCGCCGGTCATGTCGAGGGGATTAAAAAATATTGGGATGTCGATACGGACCTTGCGCCTCTGGAAGTGATCCCGCCTGCCGGCAAATCCATTGGTCTGCTCAAATGGCTTATCCCCGCTCTGATCATCGTCATCTTTGGTCTTGGATTTTTTCATGGTGGCCTTGATACCGGCAAGCACATGCTCGCCTGGTGGGTGCTGGCCAACGGAACCCTGGCCGGATTGGGCGCTCTGCTGGCACTGGGGCATCCGCTGACCATTATCTCTTCAGTTTTGGCGGCACCGCTGACTTCTCTCAATCCATTGATCGCCGCCGGATGGGTCTCGGGCCTGGTCGAGGCGATCTCCCGCAAACCGAAGGTGAAGGATATTGAAAGCCTCCAAACCGACATCCTCTCCATCAAAGGCTTTTGGCGAAATAAAGTGACCCGGATTCTGCTGGTGGTGGTTTTTACCAATCTGGGAAGTTCCCTGGGGACTTTCGTGGCAGTACCATTGATGATGCGGCTGGTGTGAAGCGTGCAAAAAAACCGCGTAGATCACCCTTCTTTTCAGATCCACTCGGCGGATACCGGCAAGCCATCTGGCCCGTGTAACAAGAAATTGTTCTCTTTGAAGTAGAGATATCCGAGCAAGGCAATATCTTATGGCCCAAGTTCATACCGGGCATTTATGAGGTCTCCTTTCCAGACTATTTGCAACATTCCGTCAACGTACCAACCAACTTCGCCATTCAGGGGAACGCGCATGCCTGATCGCGCTTGATAGTCGCGAAAGTGTCCCTCCCATGGTACCGGCTTATATCCGCCATCGAACCTGCCGAAACGACCGGAGCTGTATATGCCAATCACCTCTCCGACCTCGTTGAACCGAAACTCCAGCGACACGGTCATGTCACTGTCAGTCAGTGTTGCCAGTGCTGTTCGATCATCAATTGGTGTCCATACCACACCTGATTGAGGCAAAAGGGCTGTGGGAAACCAGACTCCCTCGGCGAGGTACCGGTGCAATGCTCCCGAGTTCAGTTCTGGCGTACCAGTTTCTGAGGCAACAGCAATGGCCGACAAGAGGCTAATCCGTCCTGAACCGATGCCTGCAATGTAGCTGTCCAGAATACGTACGTGGGTGGCCAAAGGCATTTTGACCCCGGCATTCCAGACAAAGCCAGTTGCAGGCGGAACAACAAGTTGATTTGCAGTGAATGAAGGCCATCTTTTGGTCGTTGTACTGGTTCGCAGGACACCTGATTGGCGTATTACCGCCGTTCTGATTAGCGCTTGCCCGTCCGACAAAACATGCCGGAAATAGCGGGCAACCGGAGACGGAAGTTCTGAAAAAGTCTTAAAATCGACGGTTCCAGTAACTGGTCGAGATGCACTCTGGATAAGCGTCTCTTCAAGTCGATCCGCTATTAAGCGTTCATGTGCCTGCCCAATAAAAACCGCGATGGCAGTACTTATAACGATGACTCCATTCGCGATCAGAAACCACTTACCCATTTTCAGTTGCCCCGTTCTTTTTGAAAAAAAAGCATGGCAATATCAGCAGGAGCAGAATCACGGTCCGAATACAGTACCCCGCACGATTACTCAAAACGGTTTTACCTCGCACACGCATCCTGGTTTCCTCTTCCATGTCCGAAGGCTCAAGAATCTGTGCCTGTGCCGCTGCTGAGATCACGCGCCATCATCAGGCTTTCAGTTTGGGGAACGACCTCCGTCACGGCACATTCTCTGCTGAACATAGCTTTTCGGTTGATCCAGACAACCAGAACGGCGGCGGCGGCGAACGCAAACGTGTCGCAAGGTTGTGCGTCGGGCCAGATAGGATTGTTGCACTGAAAATGGAACAATGCAGGAAGCAGGATGCTGCCGCGCGATTTGTTAAATAGCTGGGTCACGATCACGCTGAGCGCTACAGAGCCAGAATTCCCCACGCCAATCCGAAAGCAATAAGCAGAAATGGCATGAGGGAGATGAAGGGAATCTGACGTCTGTCATCGCCTGATGAGCCTGTAATCATGATAGGCCATCCTTGATGTGTGAGTTCATGGAAGACTGATCGAAGCCATGCGGCAGTTTTATCATTTTCTGTATGCACCATGTGATGGATAAGGACATCTCCCGTATCAGCAGTCCAGCTAGGGAAGGGATGCATTTTTAAAGACAGCGAGACGTTAAATGAGATCGGTTGCTCGATCCGCCCCGACGGACCGAGCAGATGAAATGATCCGGACGATCGTCCTTGTATACGGACGCTTCCCAGGCAAGGTATGGGTTGCCTTTTCAATTCGCAGCCGGTTAGCTGCAAACAACTGAATACATCGGGGATAGAGTTCCCATTCAAGTGCAAGCCCTCGCCTGCGAATCATCGCGAGGGTGTCATCGGGGCGAATCTCAAAGGCCTTTTGGGCAATGATCGGCCCTGAATCCTCTCCGTAATCAACAAAATGCACCGTACATCCCCCCACTTTGCATCCGTACCGAAACGTATCACCATAGCCATCCACACCCGGAAAAGCGGGTAAAAGGGCGGGATGAATATTCATAATCCGAGGGTGCATCGGGTCGGTATTGATCGAATCGATGAAATAAGGGGTCAGGTTGCGCATAAAGCCGGCCAGCACCAGCAGATCAAATGGATAGGCCGACATCCGGGAAAGCAGGCGGTCTTCGGCGACCAATCGGGTGGTGAAAAATGCGTTTAGCTTCTCCCGTGAGGATTGAGGTGAAAAGATCCGCTGCCGGGAGATAATCGCTTCGATATCACCGGCGGCAGGAAGGGTCAGGCTGGTTGCCTCCTCCCGATATCTCCGAATAATATCACCATAATCGACGATAAAAGTCGGAATTTCAAGGGCTTTCGCCCATTTAAACCCGGTGGCCGCCGGGTTGTCAGACCCCACAAAAACAAGCTCCCCGGTGATCCGACCATCGGTACAAGCATCAATAATTGCTTTAAGATTCGTACCGCTCCCCGAAATCAGCGCACCGATGCGTATCACTGCAGTCACCTTCTCCTCCTTGTTCGATAATTCAGATTACATTTTAGTCCAACAACAACCCGATTTCAATGTAAATATTACCTGATGCAAGTTTACGTGATCGATTAGACCCATATCCGGATAGTTGGGTGTGCCGGATCGTCTTATCCTTCAAAGTCGGTTGACAAATTGATAAAAAACACTATATGTTCCCCCATTCGAGACCTTTGAAAAAATGTCGGTTTTTAAAGGTCTCGATCTGTCAATCACCCACATGGAAAGGATCGGATTATTATGGCAGCGAATATCGTTGAAATCAACGATGACAATTTTGACCTGGAAATACAGAAGGATAAAACTCCGGTGCTTGTGGATTTCTGGGCGCCCTGGTGCGGACCCTGCCGGGCGATTGGTCCCATGATCGAAGAATTGGCCGGTAGTTACGGTGATAAGGTGCAGTTCAAGAAATGCAACGTGGATGATAATCCGGTTACACCGAGCAAATTCGGCATCAAATCGATTCCAACCCTGATTTTTTTCAAAGACGGCAAGGTGGCCGATCAGGTCGTCGGTATTGTTGCCAAGTCCAAACTGGAAGAAAT
>JAOZUU010000302.1 GCA_029938515.1 Desulfobacterales bacterium
TGCATATTAGGTATGACCAATTCATACTTCGGAAGAGTTGGTGATAACGGCTATACTGGCAAACATTTTAAAAGCCTGAATTTTTTACATTTGCATAAGAAACAAAACAAAAAGGCAAAAAAATTTAGACTGGCATCAAAATCGTTCGTTCAATACCAATTTTTTCATTTTTGATAGAAATCAATAAATTTTCTTTGATTTTTTTCTGATTTGTAGATGATTTATACAATGATATAAACATCTTGATAGGATTTTAGTCAGGCACGCAATCTAAACAAATCGAATCGCAAAAAAAACTATAGATATGTCATGTGCAATCCATAACCAAATCAGAAAATGGCAATTTTATTATTGTTTTCAAGGCTGCGGCTAACCGCAATGTGCAGCCTTATGAAAGTACACAATTAAGCTTTATTGCATCTCAGCGTGGTATTCCTGCAAAGATCTAACTTGTGGTACACCCTCGCGGCGCGCGGCGATGCCTTTGGCTGCCGCGACAGCCGCCGCCGTCGTCGTAATGTAGGGTACTTTATATTTGATAGCGGCTCGGCGTATATTTGAGCTGTCCTGTGCGCTCTTTCGGCCGCTCGGCGTGTTTACCAGAAGATTGATGGTCTCGTTCTTTATTGCATCCACAAGATCCGGTCTTCCGTACCCCAGTTTGCGCAAGGGTGTGTTTTCAATGCCTCGTTCTTCCAAATAGTAGTGGGTACCTTCGGTTGTCATTATCTTGAAACCCAGCTCTTTAAAAAGTCTGACAGCTTCCAATGCCGCACTTTTGTCTCGATCCGCAATAGTAAAAAGTACGGATCCTTCTAAGGGTAGTGGGCACTGAGTAGCTTCTTGGGATTTAAAAAATGAACGACCATAGGAATGGGAAATACCTAAAACTTCGCCGGTAGATCTCATTTCCGGTCCCAGAATCGGGTCGACTTCGGGAAACATGTTGAAGGGAAAAACCGCTTCCTTTATGCCGTAATGGGGTATGGACTGATGCTGCAGTCTAAAACCCGGGATGCGTTTGCCAAGCATGACCTGCATCGCAATCCTGGCCATGGATATGTTACAAACCTTGGATACCAATGGTACGGTTCGCGATGCACGGGGGTTGGCTTCCAGCACATACACTGTATTCTCAAATATTGCGTATTGGATATTCATCAATCCAATGACGTTTAACTCGATGGCTATCTTGCGCGTATACTCGCTAATCGTTTCTATGTGTTTCGGTGCTATGCTTACTGGTGGAATAACGCATGCCGAATCACCTGAATGAATGCCGGCCAACTCAATATGTTCCATTACAGCAGGTACGAAAGCATCCGTACCGTCGGAAATAGCATCGGCTTCAGCCTCGATGGCATTATCCAGAAATTTGTCGATAAGAATCGGCCTTTGTGGAGACATTTCCACCGCTGCCTCGAGATAAAATCTAAGGGATTCTTCATCCTGCACAACTTTCATACCACGCCCCCCCAACACATAAGAGGGCCTGACCATTAAAGGATATCCGATCTTGTTGGCGATTTTCCGGGCTTCATCCATGTTGCTGGCCATGCCCGATTCCGGTTGGGGAATGCCCAGTTTACGCATAATGAGTCGGAATCGATCCCGGTCTTCGGCTATATCAATGGTTTCAGGCGATGTGCCCATGATCTTCACGTCCATCTTTTCCAGCTCGGTTGCAATATTCAGGGGCGTCTGCCCCCCAAATTGTACAACAACCCCTTCGGGTTTCTCCTTTTCATAAATGCTCAAAACATCTTCAACAGTCAGCGGCTCAAAATAGAGTTTGTCCGAGGTGTCGTAATCCGTAGATACCGTTTCAGGATTGCAGTTCACCATAATCGATTCATAACCAGCATCGCGAATGGCCAAAGCAGCATGCACGCAGCAGTAATCAAACTCAATGCCCTGGCCAATGCGGTTGGGTCCGCCGCCCAGAACCATGATCTTTTTGCGGTCACTGACCGACACCTTGTCGGGCGCATTGTAGGTCGAATAGTAATAGGATGCATTTTCAACACCGCTCACCGGCACCGGCTCCCATGCCTGATGCATGCCCATTGATTTTCTCTGTTCACGGATGTGCCTTTCCGACTGGTTCAGCAGCTTGGCCAGGTAGCGATCTGCAAAGCCGTCTTTTTTGGCTTGAACCAGGAGATCTTCCGGCAATGCTTGATTCTTGTATACCAATATTTTTTCTTCGAGTTCGACGAGTTCTTTCATCTGCTCGATGAACCAGGGTTTGATATGGGTTTTTTCATAAAGCGCCTTTACCCTTGCACCTTTGCGCAGGGCTTCATACATGATAAACTGGCGCTCGCTGGTGGCAAAGCCCAGCCGGCTCATAAGTTCCTCAAGTGTCAGCGTATTGAAATTTTTTGCGAACCCAAGGCCGTATCGATTGATTTCAAGGCTTCGAATTGCCTTCTGGAGGGCCTCTTTATATGTTTTGCCCAGACTCATGACCTCGCCAACAGCGCGCATCTGAGTGCCCAATTTATCCTCGGCCCCCTCAAATTTTTCAAAGGCCCAGCGGGCGAATTTTACGACCACATATTCACCTGATGGCGTGTACTTCTCCAAGGTTCCATCCCGCCAGTACGGAATTTCATCCATGGTCATACCACCGGCGAGCAGAGAAGAAACCCTGGCGATTGGAAATCCCGTAGCTTTGGATGCCAGGGCCGAAGAACGGGATGTGCGGGGGTTAATTTCGATAACGACGACATGGCCGGTCTCTGGATCGTGGGCGAACTGAATATTGGTTCCACCAATCACCTCGATAGCTTCAACAATGTCATAGGAATATCTCTGCAAGCGTTCCTGAAGTTCCTGGCTTATGGTCAACATGGGGGCCGTACAGAAACTGTCACCGGTATGCACGCCCATGGCATCGACATTTTCGATAAAACAAACCGTAATCATCTGATTTTTGGCGTCCCGAACCACCTCCAGTTCGAGTTCCTCCCACCCCAGTACCGATTCTTCAACCAAAATCTGATTGACAAGACTGGCGGCCAGGCCTCGGGCGGCAATAATGTTTAACTCTTCGATATTATAAACCAGACCACCTCCGGTTCCGCCCATGGTATAGGCCGGGCGAATAACAACAGGGTAACCCAGGTTTCCTGCTGCCGTTTCGGCATCTTCAATGGTGTTGACGGTCTTGCTCCGCGGCATTTCGATGCCTAATTTTTCCATTGTGGCCTTAAACGCCATGCGGTCTTCTCCACGCTCGATGGCGCCCGCCGTCACCCCGATCATCTGGACACCATATTTTTCCAATACTCCTGTTCGAAAAAGTTCAGAAGACAGGTTCAGGCCAGATTGTCCTCCAAGGTTTGGCAGGAGTGCATCGGGTCGTTCCTTGTCTATGATTTGCGTCAGGATTTTCAGGTTAAGAGGTTCGATATAGGTCACATCAGCCATACCCGGATCAGTCATAATCGTAGCCGGATTGGAGTTAACCAACACAATTTCATAACCCATGGATCTAAGTGCTTTGCATGCCTGTGTACCGGAATAGTCGAATTCACAGGCCTGCCCTATCACGATAGGACCTGACCCAATGATGAGAATTTTGTGAATGTCATCTCTTTTGGCCATAATTTCTCCTTTAAGTGAGTTTCAAATGATCTCGTTTTGGCGGCTAGAAAAAAAGAGCATTTCACACACTGATGCTATGCTGAAATATTTTCGCTACCGACCAGAGACAGCAGAATAATACCAAGTTAATCATGAAAAAAACGGTAGATTAATGCCTATCTATTGCTGCGAAAGAAATATAGAAAACTGGGTATTGTGTGTCAAGAATCTTTGCCCATTCGTACCCTGGCCCTGGAAAAGGTTACAGACCTAAACTTCCAAACAGTGGTCATCTTTAAAACTAAGGATTTGATCATGCTATGCGATCCCCTTTCGGTTGAGAATATGTAACAATATCTATAATATTTTTATGAATTCTGTCGTTTCAAACACCACAATACATAGTGGTTACGAAATACAATTGATTTTTGTTAGATCCCGGCTATGAAAACACAAAGTCACGACATGCGATAAAGATTGAATAACAACAAATTCAATAAAAAGAGTCAGGGTGAAACAATCCGCGTTTCCACCCTAATGATTCCTGAGATAGCCAACCAGAAGGTAAAAATATCATCCACGGCAAAAACCGGTGATAAGTCTGACGTATTTGTGTTCCCGATGCTTGATATTTCCCACCTCAATTTATCATTCATGTTCATCCGGAGGCCAAAAGTTTCAACGATTCTGACGTCCTGCCGCCATGTGTCGTCTGGTCAATGGATAGAGAACGACCTCTATCAGGGTCGTCGCTATCCTTACAGGTTAGCGACGCATGTTAGGCTGAAGAAAGAAAAAAACTATTTGAAAGCTTACGAAAATAGATTATTGAC